>CAIYXH010000264.1 GCA_903930195.1 uncultured Actinomycetes bacterium
GCTCTCCCAGCTGAGCTAACGCCCCGTCCGTCCGGAATCGTATCGAGAAGGGTCAGACCTCCGGTCTGACTCCAACGCGAACGGGGGACAGGGCTCACGCCCTGTCCCCCGTTCTAGACCTCATGGGCGCCCCAAAGCTCCGGATCGCTCCGGGAGCAGGGGACGCCACATTCGAGCCGAGGTTATGCCGCGCGGGAGAGCCGCTCTTCGTGACGCGCGCGCTGAATGATCAGGTCGCGGTCGCCGAAGCGGATCGTGGCGCGGAGCTGGCGCTGCTCTTCCCAGAGCTCTGCCAGCTCGCTGTCGAGCTGATGGTGCTCGCTCTTCAGCTCCTCGTTGTGCCCGAACTCCGAGAGGCTCTTCAGGATTTCGGATCGGCGGTCGGAGAGCCGCTCGATCTCCTTCTTTATGTCGGTCAACGATCGCATGTCAGTGAAAACGCTCCTACCCCGGATTCGATTCCCGCCAAACAGACCTCTTGTGCGACCGGGCAGACGAACGCAAAGCGGTGCTCCGACAGGGTTCCGGACTGTCGCTTGATCTCGATGTCGCAAGCCTAGCACATCTGACAATGAAAGACTTAGGTTTTATCATCCTCTAACCAGCAGCTTGGTGACGATGTGCGCGGAATCGCACATGACCGCACGCAGGGCACGGCGATGCCGGCCTGGGCCGCGTCGGAACCAAGGAAATGGCGGGTGAGCTAGGCCCGGAGGCCTTCGTGGATGCGCTCGACGACCGCGGCCATCTCGAGCGTCGAGCCCGTGACGTCGCGGAGGAGCGCGTCGGCCGTCGGGCCCTGCCCGAGCGACCACAGCTCGCGGAGCAGACCGCCGGCGGAGCGGCTCGCGAACCACTCGTTGCCGAACTCGCTGCGCAGGAAGTCGCGCAGCTGTGCCTCGAAGGCCCACGAACGCAGGTAGCCCGTGACGTAGAACGAGCCGTCGATGTCGTCGAGGTAGCTCTCCGGGTTCGCCGGGAGCTTGAGCGCCTCAGTGAGCAGCTCGGCGTAACGGCCGCGCATCGAGGCCGGATCGTCCGCCTGGAAGAACTCGATCTCGTAGAGGAGCTTCGCGCAGTAGCGGCGCGAGAAGTAGAGGAGCGAGACCGCGCCCTCGTTCGCGAGCCGCCCGACGTGGGGGACGTCGAGGCGGCGGTTGAGCCAGGCCGCGTCGGTGACGAGGTGCTCGAAGAGCGCCGCCCAGCCCTCGGTGACCGCGTTGTCGCCGAGGCGCTTCGCCTCCATCGGCAGGTCGGCCGAGGTGTGCGCGAAGTGCTCGGTGTGCCCGGCCTCGTGGAAGAGCGCCTCCCAGTCGTCCTTGCCGCCGATCGGCTGGATCACGAGCATCACCTTGTCGGGGATCTCGATCGGCGAGCAGAACGCCCGCGGGCTCTTCGACGGTCGGTTCTCGAGGTCGAGGTGCACGTTCCGTTGGCCGCTCAGGTCGATGCCGAGGTCGCGGAGCGTGGCTTCGAGCGCCGGGAGCATGCGGTCGGACGGGTAGGCGACGTCCCATTCGGGCGCCCGGAAGAGGCGCGGGACGTCGTAGGGGCGGGCGTCCGTGAGGCCGACGCCGACGCGGGCGCGGAAGAGACGGTCGGCCTGCTCCTCCCAGAGCCGCTCCGTTGCGTCGAGGAGCTCGACGCACTGGGCGGCGAGCGACTCGAGGCCGAAGCCGAAGCGCTCGTAGAGCGCGAAGTAGTTCGGGGCGCCGAGCTGCGAGACCGCGTCCCGGTCGATCCGGGCGGCCTCGAGGTAGACCGGGTTGAGCGATTCGTCGAGCAGCCGGAGGCGCTGCTCCTCGAGCCGGCCGCGGCGGTCGCGGTCGCCCTCGTTCGCCATCTCGCCGCGCAGCATCCGGTAGGGGATCGTCTTCCCGTCGACGGTCGCCTCGAGCTCGGTCTCGACCCGCGCGAGCGTCTCCTGATGGGAGCGCGTCAGGTTGCCGAGGAAGCCGTCGCAGGCGAACCGCCACAGCTCCGTCGGGCCGCCTTCGAGCCGCTGCGCGGTCTCGAGCCGGGTCAGGCTCTCGTGGCGCTCGTAGATCGCCTCGACCTCGAGCGTCGGCTTGTGACCGGCGAGGTGGAGGTAGTACTCCTCGTCGAGCTCGGCGATGAAGCGGTCGGCTTCGTCGCGGAACGCGTCGAGCTCGCGATTCGATGGCGCTTCAGACGGCACGGCGTCCGTAGGATAGGCACCCGTGCACACCCTGACCTACACCTCAGAGCGCAAGACCCAGCTGATCGACATCACGCAGGCCGTCAAGGACGCGGTTGCCGGGCAGGCCGGGGCCGCGGTGCTCGTCTACGTCCCGCACACCACGGCCGCCGTCACGATCAACGAGAAGATCGACCCGATCCTGATCGAGGATCTCGAGGCGTTCTTCGAGAAGGTCGTCGGCAACGACTGGGGCTGGCGGCACGACGACGACGACGGGCCGAACGGGCCGTCGCATGGTCGCGCGTCGGTCGCGGGCGCCAACGTCCTCGTGCCGCTCACGGACGACGGCGAGCTCGCGCTCGGGCGCTACCAGGCGCTCTTCCTCTGCGAGTTCGACGGCCCGAAGCCACGCTCGGTCTACGTGACGGTCGTCCAGTAGGTGGCGACGCCGCCGGTCACCCGCGACGAGGAGCTCGAGCTCCGCGTCGAATCGCTCGCCTTCGGCGGGAACGGCGTCGCGCGCCTCGACGGCTTCGTCGTCTTCGTGCGCGCCGGGCTCCCGGGCGACACGGTCCGCGCGCGAATCACCAAGGTGCAGCGGCGTCACGCCGAGGCGATCACCACGGAAGTGATCGAGGCCGGGCCGCAGCGCGTCGAGGCGCCGTGCGCGCACTATCCGGCCTGCGGCGGCTGCCGCTTCCAGGATCTCGACTACGAGGCGCAGATCGCAGCCAAGCAGGCCTGGGTCGAAGATTCGCTGCGGCGTATCGCCGGGATCGCCGAGCCGCCGGTCGGCCAGATCATTCCCGCGGACGACCGCTTCTTCTACCGCAACAAGATGGAGTACTCGTTCGCGCCCGGCCCCGATGGCGCCGAGCTCGGCCTGCACCGCGCCGGCCGCTGGGACGAGGTGCTCGACATCGAGCGCTGCTGGCTGACGACCGACGTCGGCAACGCGATCCGCAACACCGTGCGCGACTGGGCCCGCGAGGAGCGTCTCGCGCCCTACGACCAGGCTGCGGGCTCCGGTTACCTCCGCCACCTCGTCATCCGCGAGGGGCGCAACACCGGCCAGGCGCTCGTCCAGCTCGTGACGCACGAGCGCGAGCGCTTCGAGCGCGAGCGCCTGATCGAGGTGCTCACCGCGCACCCCGAGGTCAAGTCGATCCACTGGGCCGTGAACGACACGCCCGCCGAGATCACGAACCTGCCGACGGTGCTCCTCTGGGGCGACGAGGCGATCGAGGAGCAGATCGGCGACCTCCGCTTCCGCGTCCGCCCGAATGCCTTCCTGCAGACGAACACCCAGATGGCCGCACGCCTCTACGACCTCGCCCGCAGCGAGGCCGGTCTCACCGGCGGCGAGACGGTCTACGACCTCTACTGCGGCATCGGCACCATCGGGCTCTCGCTCGCGCAGGACGCGCTGACCGTCTGGGGCATCGAGGTCTCCGAGGAGTCCGTCGCCTGTGCGATCGAGAACGCCGAGCTGAACGCGATCGGTAACGCTGCCTTCTTCGCCGGGAACGTCGGCCAGGTCTTGCGCGACCTGCACGAGCGCGCCGGCGACCCGGAGGTCGTCGTCGTCGATCCGCCGCGCGCGGGCCTCGCGGGCAAGGCGCTCAAGCGCCTCGGCGAGCTCGCGGCTCCCCGCGTCGTCTACGTCTCGTGCAACCCGACGACGCTCGCCGGAGACACGAAGCGGCTCGTCGAGGAGTACGGCTACCGCCTTGTCCGCACGACCCCCGTGGACATGTTCCCGCACACGCCGCACGTCGAGTCGGTGTCGGTGCTGGAACGCGCCTCCTAGGCGCAGCGGCGTCCCGACCGGATCCGCCTTCGCTCGGCGCGCCGCGGCGGCCGGCGCACACCCGGAGTCAGATACCTCCGGCTGTCAAGCTGTCCTTTGTAACGATTAAGGCACGAACGGCGGCGGGCTCGTCGCTCGAAGAACGCGCCCGTGTGCAGGGTATTCGCGCTCCCGGCGTGCGCGCGAAGAGTTACACAATCGTCGCGATGGACAGCTTGACGGCGCGAGGTATCTGACTCCGGTTGGTTCGAACCGCCTCAAGCGCCGTCGGTTCGCTGCCCTGGGCGAACCCGCCGCCAGATCACGTCGGCGTTCGGCACGAGCAGCCCGAGCGACATCCCCGGCAGCGCCGGCAGGCCGTCCACCGAGAGGACGTGCGCTCCGAGTGTCGTCACGACGAGGCAGACGACGAGCCCCACCCACGTCGCCCGCGGCCGGAGGCCGAAGCGGACGCTGGCTGCGAGGAACAGGGCGAAGAAGAAGATGTCCGGCAACCCGAGCCGCGCCGCCTCGTGCCCGGGGACGAGGAACACGAACGAGAGGTTGTCGAAGACGTTCTCGTGCTTGCCGCTCGCGAGCGTCTTCGTCGGGCCCCAGAAGACGGAGTAGATGTCGACCCAGGGGATGATGAGGGCGACGGTCACGATCCACGAGAGCTCCTCGACGAAACGCAGGAACGCCCAGCCGAGCAGTGTCGCGGCGGCGAACTTGCAGAAGTTCTCCGAGATGTCCTGCCCGGCCCAGGAGAGCACCAGCGCGAGGGCTGCGACGGCCACGAACGCGAACGGCTCGAGCCGGCTCGACGCGAACGGCAGCGTCAGGCCGACGAGCCCGAAGCAGGCCGGCATCAGCACCAGGCAGACGAGCAGCAGCTCCGGCCAGATCGAAAGCCCGCCGATGTGCGGCACGATATCGTACCAGGCGATCAGCCCGCCCGCGAGGGCTGCGCCTAGTAGGGAGGCAGTGCGGCCCACCAGTCCCCGATGGGCGTGAAGGCGTTCCAGAAGGCCGTCTTCGCCGGTTGCTCGTCGAGTGAGAGGTCGATGTCCGGGACGACGAGCGCCTCGATCGTCGGCGTGAACTGCTGCAGCTCCCCGAGGGTGGCGTCGAGCGGATGGGAGAGCGGGAAGTCGCTCCCGTTGAGGAAGTCGAGGGCGTCGTCCCCCATCACGACGACGAGCTTCGGCTGCACGATGCGGAGCTCGCGGTTCAGCCAGCTGTGGCTGAGCTGTTCGTCGGCGCCCGCGAACTTGACACAATTCGTGCCGAAGACCTCGCGGGGATCGACGCGAAGCCGCTCGAGCGACTTCTTCAGCGCATGGCCGGCGCGCCCATGGAAGGCGACGCCCTCCTGGAGCTCAGGGGCCTGCGGCCCGAACTTGAGCAGTAAGATCGTGCCGAGCGGATGGCCGGTCGGTTGCGCGACGGGCTGCCCGTCGGCGGTCTCGGCGACCTCGTGCTCCAGACGCAGGATCTCCCTGATCGCCTTGGCGAGGTACCGCTGGTAGATCTCATCTGACGTCACGACGGTGGCCACAGGAAGCAGAGGATCCTTTCGGGTTCAGCGGACCTTTTCCTTGACCTGAGCCATCCACTTGAGACTCTGGAGATACGCGAGCGACTTCGGCCGCCGGAGGATCTCGGCGCTTCTCAGCGAGACCATGAACTCCTCCGGGTCGCCGAAAGCCCGCATCCGCACTGCGCCGGTGCCGATCCCGGGCAGCACATGCGCGTCGGAGCCCGCCCCCATCGTGAGGTCGTACTTGCGCGCGAAGCGGAGCGCCTCGTCGTTCTGCGCGTCGAAGAGCAGGCGGGCGTTGTACACCTCGAAGACGTCGATGTCGGCAAGGTGGCGCTGCAGGGTCTCGGGGTCGGGGATCGTGTGCATCCGGTCGAACGGGTGGGGGACGTAGACGAGCCCGCCCTGCTCCTTGATCGCCGCCACCGTGTCGGCGAACGGCATCCCGCGCGGAATCTCCCGCTCGAGAAAGAGGCCGATCACCTCGCCTTGGCCGTCGGTCTTGATCTCCTCGCCGGGGATCACGACGAGGTCGCGGTCGCGCGCGGCCTCGACCGTCTCGAGTGCACCGCCGAAGACGTTGTGATCGGTGACGGCGATCGCCCCGATCCCCTCCGCCTCGGCGTGGGCGACGAGCTCTGTCGGGGCGACAGTGCAGTCGAACGACCACGAGGTGTGCATGTGCAGGTCGGCGACGATCCACGGCCGGTCGAAGAGTGGATCGAGCGGCGTCCGGGCGCGGCGCCGCTTGGCGAGGTCGCGGTAGAGGGCGTCCATCTCGCCGGCGACGTCCGTGAACGACTGGCCGAGCGCCGCAGCGCTCGCCTCGGCCTGCGCCGCCGTGCACAGCGCGGCCTGCTCCGCGAGTCGTGCGGTCTGCGCGGCGACGAGCTCGGGTTGCGTCTCGACGCCGTCCGGCGCCGCGATCGCGCAGCCTGCCGCCTGGGCCTCGAGCAGCACCCGGTCGCTGCCGGCGACGCCGGGAACGAAGATCGATGCGGGGGAGAGGATCGCCGCCCGGGCCGGCGCCTCCCGCGCCGTGGCGACGTGAACGCGATCCGCGAGCTCGCGGGGGATCGCAGGGCGGGCGACGAGCGGCTCGGTCCGCAGCAGCGTCAGCTGCCAGTCGGGGAGCTCGCGCAGCACGTGCAGGAGGCTGCGCGAGACGGCGCGCTCCTGCGGGCGCAGCTCGGCCACGATCGTCTGGCGCTTCGACATCGGAGCGAACAGCTCGAGGTCGACGCCGGGGGAGAGCAGGCGATATGTCCCGGGGAAGCGCTCTGCGGCAGCGGAGCGCACGGGCTCCGACAGGGCGACGAGTGCGTCGACGCGCGCGAGCAGCTTCTCGCGCTGCGCGCGGCTCGGCGGGTAGGCGAGACGCTCGGTCGAGGCGAAGGTGGCGACCGTGAGCGCCTCGGCCTCGCGCAGCGCCAGGTAGCCGAGCGACGGGAGCCCCGGCTCGAAGGCGTGGACGATGTCGTAGCGGCCCTGCTCGAGCGCGAGGGAGAGGTTCGCCCGCACGCCGACCGGCACGCCCATCTGTGATTTGCGCGAGATCGGCATCGCCGGGCCCACAGCGACGAAGTCGGCGTGGCCGGGCGCCGCGAGCGCCCTGCGGCCCGCGAGCCGGTCGCCGGCCCGCGTGGAAGGGGCGATCACGGTCACCTCGTGACCGAGCTCGCGCAGGGTCACCGCGATCCCGCCGACGTGCTCGTTCACCTCGTGGGGCCGCGACCACGCAAACGGGGTGACGAGACAGATACGCACCTCGGGCGCAGCCTAGCCGTGCCGCGTACGATCGAAGGGTGTCCGACGAGGTCTCGATCCAGCCGAAGGAGCACGGCCCGTATCTCGTCCGCGGCCCGTTCACGCTGCTCGACGCGTGGGGCGCCCCCTACGCGCTCGGTGACAAGACCATCGTCGCGCTCTGCCGCTGCGGGCAGTCCGGCACCAAGCCGTTCTGCGACGGGACCCACATGAAGGTCGACTTCGAGGCGGGCGAGCGCGCGCCTAGCGCGGAGTAGCCCGCCGCGGCCGCAGCTCTCCGAGCCCGACGGCCGTCGCGACGGCGACGAAGGCCAGCATCACCAGAGTGGCGGCGAGCAAGCTCAGACGCGCGTGGATCAGCACGTTGTCGGTCACGCCCTCGACGAACCGCGACGAGCCCCAGCTGCCGGGGATCCGCGCGAGCTCGCCCCAGATCGATTCGCGCGGGTGGACGCGGTTCCAGGTGAGCGTCGACGCGGTCATCGCGACGATCGAGGCGACAGCCAGCACCGCAGTCGCCCGAGGACGCCGCGCGAAGGCCGGCCCGAGGCCGAGCGCGAGGAACGGCAGCGCAGGCACGAAGAAGCGCGGCCCGGGCGAGATCCCGCCATAGGGCAGGAAGTAGCCGAACTCGAGCAGCGCGAACAGCACCGCGACGAGAGCGACGGCGCTGACCTCGAGGGGGTAGCGCATACGCATGCGCCAGAGGCCGTAGAGGGCCATCAGCAGCACGGGTGAGGTGACGAGCAGCCCGCGTCCCCCGACGAGCACCTCGTACGCGGCGTAGGGATGCGGGCGGCCGATCCCGAAGAAGCCCGAGGCCTGGTCGGCGGCGTAGCCGTTTGCGACGTAGCGGTAGGAGAGCCGCCACGGCGCACCGAAGGCGCCCCAGTCGTACGCGCCGAGGAGCGCGAAGCCGGGAATCAGGCCGGCGGTGAAGCGTGCGAGAGCACGCGGGCCCTGCGCGCAGACGTAGAGTGCGACGACCGCGACGATCAGGCCGGACTCGTACTCCATGAACACCGTGGCCCCGCCGAGCAGGCCCGCGAGCACCGGGCGCCGATTCCAGGCGAGCAGAAACGCGCTCAGGCCGAGCAGGCCTGCGGGGACGTGGTCGAACCCCGACGCGGCAAACGGCATCACGAGCGTGCCGAGCGCGAACGTGACGAGCGCCGCTCCGCCGCGGCCGGGCGCCAGCCCCTCGGAGACGCGGCCGATCACGAATGCCGCTGCGAGGAACGTGAGGCCCGTGCTGAGGAGGCGGACGACCCAGAGCGCGCCCGACTCGTAGGTGTAGTTGAGCGCCGGGAGGCCTGTCAGCGCGACGGCCGGCACCTCGAGCACCGAGAGCCCCGGCGCCTTGTCGGTGTAGAGGTGGCCGTGGTACTGCGCGCGGTCGAGTGTCGGGCGCAGGCACGAGTCGTTCGCGAGGTGGCCGTGGAGCAGGGCGCGTGAGAGACAGGTGCGGGAGCTGTCCTGCGTGTTCGTGTTGTAGAGCGGCGACAGCGCCGCCACGGCGACGAGTGTGAGCAGCAGCAGTTCCCGGCGCGGCCGCGCCCACGGGAGCGGCGGCGGCAGGCGAGGGAGGCCGGAGAGACGAGAGGTGCGCATGGCTCCGGGGCAGCCTAGTGGGCGGCCACCCCGGAGCTCTGCGCCGGAGAGCTATGCCTTGACGGCGGCCTTCGCCTTCGCCGGCTTCGGCGCGGCGACGGTCGAGCGGCGGTTCTGCTCGATGAACTTCTCGGAGGCCGCGTAGGCCTCGTCGTCGACGACCTGCACCGGCGGCGACTTCATCAGGTACGAGCTCGGGCCCTCGAGGGCTCCTGCGATCCCGTTGTTCAGCGCGAGCTTCGCGAGGCGGACGGCGTCGATCACGATGCCGGCCGAGTTCGGCGAGTCCCACACCTCGAGCTTGAGCTCCATGTTCAGCGGCACGTCACCGAACGAGGTGCCCTCCATGCGGATGTAGGCCCACTTGCGGTCGGTCAGCCACGGCACGTAGTCGGACGGGCCGACGTGGACGTTCTTCGCGCCGAGGTCGTAGTCGAGCATCGAGGTGACGGCGTTCGTCTTCGAGATCTTCTTCGACTCGAGCCGCTCGCGCTCCAGCATGTTGAGGAAGTCCGAGTTGCCGCCGACGTTCAGCTGCATCGTCTTGTCGAGATGCACGCCGCGCTCGCGGAAGAGCGAGGTGAGCACGCGATGCGTGATCGTCGCGCCGACCTGCGACTTGATGTCGTCGCCGATGATCGGCACACCGGCCTGCTCGAAGCGGCGCTGCCAGTAGGCCTCACGCGCGATGAACACCGGCATGCAGTTCACCATCGCGCAGCCGGCGGTGAGGATCTGCTCCGCGTACCACTTGGTCGCGGTCTCGGAGCCGACGGGGAGGTAGTTGACGACCACGTCGACCTTGCGCTCCTTGAGGATCGCGACGACGTCGTCGGTCTCGCCCGGCGCCTTCTCGACGACCTCGGAGAGGTACTTGCCGATGCCGTCGTGCGTCATGCCGCGAGAGACCTTGACCCCGGTCTTCGGCACCTCGGCGAACTTGATCGTGTCGTTCGGGTGCGCCCACATCGCCTCGGAGATGTCGACGCCGACCTTGCCCTTGACGACGTCGAACGCGGCGACCACTTCGATGTCGCTGATGTGGTACCCGCCGAGGTTGACGTGCATTAGGCCGGGGACGAACTCGTCGTCCTTCGCGTTCTTGTAGTACTCGAGCCCCTGCATCAGCGAGTTGGCGCAGTTGCCGACGCCGATGATCGCGACGCGGACCTTGCTCTCCTGGCGCTGCCCGTTGTGGGAGCCATTGCCATTGGTCTTTGCCATGGGTTCCTTTCCGTGATCGCCGAGTCCTTCGGCGAGGGTTTCGACGATGAGGTCGTGTGCGCTGCGGCCGCGCTCGGACGCACGGCGCCCGAGCTTGTCCTTGAGCTCCCGCGGCATCCGCAGGAGCACGTCGCCGGCCGGCCGGGGCGGGACGCCCTTACGTCCGCTCGGCTGGAACACGACGGCGAAGCGCGAGGCGAGGATCGCCACCGCGATGTCGTTCAGGCTCGTCCCGCGCCGCTCGACCTCTGCCGCCAGACGGCGCTTGAGCTCGGGCGGCATGCGGACGAGCACGTCACTGCGTAGCTCGGCCACATCCGATTGATAGCACACACGTGCTATCAATCGGATAGGGACTGTCCCCGGAGGGGACTGTCCCGGTTGGGAGAGCTCGGCGTACGTCGAGAGCGAAACAGCCCCTCGCGGGGACAGCCTTCGGCTACGGCTGGAGCTGGGCGCGCACGGAGAGCACGCGCTGGACGACCGTGATCCAGGCCGTGCCGGTGAGCAGCACGATTGCCCACGGCAGCACGCCCCAGGGGGCGAGTACGAGCCCGGCGGTGATCACGACGACGCGCTCGGCGCGGGAGCCGATGCCGACGTCGCCCTTGAGGCCCAGGGCCTCGGCGCGGGCGCGTGTGTACGAGACGAGGAACGAGCCGGCGACTGCGCCGACGGCGACGACGACGAAGACGTGCTGCCCGTGGCGGGCGAAGACATAGGCGATCGCGGCGAGCATGAAGCCCTCGCTGACACGATCGGTGGTCGAGTCGAGGAAGGCGCCGAACGGCGTCGTCTTGCCGCCGGCACGGGCGAGCGCGCCGTCGAGGATGTCGAGGATCGACCCCGCGACGAACACGACCGCGGCGAGCGAGAAGAAGAGCAGCTTGTTGTGCGACTCGAAGAAGACGAGCACGGCGGCGGCGGCACAGAGCAGCACACCCGCGGTGGTCAGCGCGTTCGGCGTCACCCGGGTGCGGGCGAGCCCGACCATCGAGCGTGCGGCCATGCGGCGCGCGCCCGAGGTGTAGCCGTCCTTGATCGAGGCGGCGCGATTCACGGGCGGGACCGTAGCAATGGCCCCGGCCGCTAGCGGGACGCGGGGGAGGGGGTGGCCGTGCTGCGGCGGCCGAGAACCTCCCGGATCGTCTCGCGGTAGACGATCGACATCGAGATCAGCGCGACGCCGATCCCGGCAAGGCAGTCGAGCCAGAAGTGGTTGCCGCTCGCCATCACCGCGAACCAGACCCAGGCCGGCCAGATCGTCCAGAAGACCTTCGCCCACCAGTGGCGCGTCACCGAGGTGAGGACGATGCCCACGATCAGGGAATCGCACGCGTGCAGGCTCGGCATCGCGGCATACGGATTCGCTGCGAGGGTGACGAGCCCGTCGCGATGCGCGTTGACGAAGCCCACCCCGAGCAGGCGCGGCGGCGCGGTGGGCAGGAAGACATAGCCGAAGAGGCCGAGGACGTTCGCGAGCAGAACGGTGTTCCGGAAGCGATGGAAGTGCTCGTAGCGGCGGATGTAGACGAAGAGGAGCGTGAGCCCGAGCACCGTGAACTCCGAGTTCCAGTACGTCCACGAGACCAGCGAGGCCAGCCAGTGGCGCCGGTCGACGAACTGTTGAAACGTCAGCTCGACGAGGTGGTGGGTGACGCGCTCCTCGAACCGCACGATCCGCAGCCCGTTCGCGACCGCCGTCGCCTGTCCGGAGCGGTCCGCGACGCCGCGCACCACCTGATAGGCGGCGAGGAAGCCGAACCAGATGGCGAGCTGGAGCCCGAGGTCCCCCCATCCGCGCGGCAAGTATCGCCGTCCGAGCGCGATCACTCCCGACATCAGACGGCCTATTCTACCGGGGCTCTTTCAGGCTGGTCCGGTGAAGCGGCTCAGTGCGTGGCGACGCGCAGCTGACCGGCTCTCGTGGCCGACAGCGCGCCGAGCTTCGCGGACGCGACCAGCCGCTTCGCGCCGGGGCGGGCCGTCGCCGGAATCCGGATGCTGATGCTCACGCTCGGCATCGACAACGCCGTCTTGAGGCGCTTGTGCCAGCAGGCGCGCTTCGCGAGCGACGCGGGTGGCGTGACACACACCGTGAGCTCAC
>CAIYXH010000265.1 GCA_903930195.1 uncultured Actinomycetes bacterium
ATGGCCTCGATCCTAGCGGCGGGCCGGTTAGCGGATGCGCCTCGTGGGAACACCCCTCTCCATGAGCCAGAGCATGATCGCATTGCTCATCGAGCACGGCGAGGAACATGGCCAGGTGAACATGACCGAGTTCGAGGAGGTCGTGGCCAAGCTGGAGCTCGACGACGAGGAGACCGAAAAGCTCCTCGAGGATCTCGAGGAGCGCCACATCGAGATCAGCGACGATGCCGCGCGCGCCATCCCGGGCGACCACGGCGAGGTCGAGTACACGAACGACGCGCTCGCCGGGATGACGACCGACACGCTGCAGCTCTTCCTCAACGAGATCGGCCGCTACCCGCTGCTCACCGCGGCCCAGGAGGTCGAGCTCGCGAAGCGGATCGAACGCGGTGACCAGCAGGCCAAGGAGCGGATGATCAACTCCAACCTGCGGCTCGTCGTCTCGATCGCGAAGCGCTACCAGGGTCACGGCCTCACCCTGCTCGACCTGATCCAGGAGGGCATCATCGGCCTGATCCGCGCCGCCGAGAAGTTCGACTGGCGCAAGGGCTTCAAGTTCTCGACCTACGCCACGTGGTGGATCAAGCAGGCGATCCAGCGCGGCGTCGCGAACCGCGCCCGCACGATCCGCCTCCCGGTGCACGTGATCGAGCGCGAGCAGAAGATCCTCCGCACCGAGCGCGAGCTGACGGCCAAGACCGGTCGGATGCCGACCGAGGAGGAGACCGCCGCGGCGACCAAGCTCTCCGTCAAGCACGTCCGCGAGGTGCACCGCGCCGCGCGCGCCGTGACCTCGCTCGACCGTCCGCTCGGCGACGACGACTCCGCCCAGCTCGGCGACCTGATGGCGAACGACGAGGAAGGCCCGGCCGAGCAGGTCGAGGTCGAGCTGACGAACGCCGCCCTCCGCCGCGCGATCGCCGACCTGCCCGAGCGCGAGCAGCGGATCGTGACGCTGCGCTACGGCCTCGACGACGACGCAAAGCCCGCCTCGCTCGAGGAGGTCGGCCAGATCCTCGGCATCACCCGCGAGCGCGTCCGCCAGATCGAAGCCGACGCCCTCCGTCGCCTCGCCGAGTGGCGCGAGTTCGAGGGGCTGAGACACTCGGCTTAGGATCAGACCTCTGGTCTGACCCAGGGGTCTAAAGCGGACGGGACAGACCTGAGGTCAGTCCCTCATGAGGAGACCGGGCGTGGCCCGGTCGCGGCTCAGGGCCCGACGACTTTGACGAGCCAGCGCCGGTCGCGCTCGCGGTCGAGCTCGAGGAAGAGGATCCGCTGCCAACGGCCGAGCTGGAGCTCGGTGTCCATCAGCGGGATCGACTCGCTCGCGGAGCCGAGCACCATCGACATGCAGTGCGAGTGGCCGTTGCCGACCTCCATGTCCTCCTCGCAGATGTTCTCGGTGCGCCGGTCCCAGTCGTCGTGCGCGTAGTACGTGTCGTGCGGCACGAGCCGGCGGAGCAGGGCGGAGAAGTCCTCGAACATCCCGCTCTCGAACTCGTTCACCCGGACGCAGCAGGTGGTGTGCGGCGAGTAGACGACGCAGATGCCGTCGCTGATCCCCGACTCCTCGACGATGGCCTTGACCTCGTCGGTGATGTCGGTCACATGGAGACCGCCGGTCGTGCGGAAGTGCCGCTCGCTCTGGAAGACCTTCACGGCGTGCGAGTCTAGACGAAGAGGCCCATGCGCCCGCAAGGAGATCCGCCACAAGCCGCTGAAACCGCTTCGCCGGTGCGGTACGGTCACCGCGGCGGGCCCGTAGCTCAGCTGGTTAGAGCAGGCGACTCATAATCGCTTGGTCCTTGGTTCGAATCCAAGCGGGCCCATTCGCTAGGTTCCGGGCGATGGCTGACAATCCCTACTCCGTCGGCGACCGAGTGCTGGTCTCGCGCGCCCAGAACGGAGAAGACCACGAGGAGGCAGTTGTGAGGGACGCCCACGTGCTCCTGATCGGAGAGGAGACCCGGCCGATCGTCGTCGCCGAGCTGGCGGATGGCGAGCGGCTCTACCTGACCGCGACCAAGCCGAACGTGCTGCCGCTGCCGGTCGCAGAGGTGGAAGAGGACGACGACGACCTCGACCTGGACGACGACGAGTTCGGCGGCGATGACGACGACGAGGACGGCCTCGGAGGATGGGACTCCGACGAGGGCGAGCTCGACGCGGACGACCTCGACTAGAATCGACCGCATGCACGAAGTCGGAACCATGCGGGTGAAGGGCGGTCTCGCCGAGATGCTCAAGGGCGGCGTGATCATGGACGTCGTCGATGCCGAGCAGGCGAAGATCGCGGAGGAGGCCGGTGCGTGCGCCGTCATGGCGCTCGAGCGCGTCCCTGCCGACATCCGCCGCGACGGTGGTGTCGCCCGGATGTCCGACCCGGAGATGATCCAGGGGATCCAGGAGGCGGTGACGATCCCGGTCATGGCCAAGTGCCGGATCGGGCACTTCGCGGAGGCTCAGATCCTCCAGGCGCTCGAGATCGATTACATCGACGAGTCCGAGGTGCTGACCCCGGCCGACCTCGCGCATCACGTCGACAAGTGGGCGTTCACCGTCCCGTTCGTCTGCGGCTCGACGAACCTCGGCGAGGCGCTCCGGCGCATTGCGGAGGGCGCGGCGATGATCCGTACGAAGGGCGAGGCCGGCACCGGCGACGTCGTCAACGCGGTCTCGCACATGCGCGCCGTCTACGGCGGCATCCGCCGTCTCGGCGCCCTACGCCCCGAGGAGCTCTACGCCGAGGCGAAGGAGCTCCGCGCTCCGTACGACCTCGTCCGCTGGGTCGCCGAGAACGGCCGCCTGCCGGTCGTCACCTTCACCGCCGGCGGCATCGCGACCCCAGCTGACGCTGCGCTCTGCATGCAGCTCGGCGCGGACGGCGTCTTCGTCGGCTCCGGCATCTTCAAGTCGGGCGATCCCGCGAAGCGCGCCCGCGCGATTGTCGAGTCGACGACGCACTACAACGATCCGGACGTCCTCGCCCGTGTCTCGACCGGCCTCGGCGAGGCCATGGTCGGCATCTCCACGCAGTCGCTCGAGCCGAGCGAGCTGCTGGAAACCCGCGGCTGGTAGTCGCCAGAGGCATGGGCGAAGCCCATGCCTCGCGAAACCGGACGGGGACGGATACAGCCCGTCCCTGCCGCGACAACGCGGCTCGCTTTCGTAGGGACAGGTCTTCAGACCTGTCCCGGTTTTCCGCTGCGGCGCAAAAAGCAGGGACTGTCCCCCGAAGGGGGCCTGTCCCGACGTTCGCCTGGCAGCGCCACCCGCGTCGGTCGGGACAGGCCCCGGCGTCGCCGGCGACAGTCCCTAGAGATTTCGACTCTTCGTAGGGACAGGTCTTCAGGCCTGTCCCGGTTGTCGGCCTACCGCAGCCCGCCGCGCTCGTGGTGGGCCTTGAAGAAGTTCTCCGAGCCCGCCGTCGCCATCGCGGCCGAGGCGCTGATCTCCAGGCACAGCGCCGCTCCGGCCACGATCTGGGCGAAGCGGTAGACCTTCCCGGGGCCCGCGCAGTCGATTGACGCGAGCCAGTCGCGCGCGGAGGGGAGGGTGGTGCCGCCGCCGACGGTGCCGACTTCGATCCCGCTGAGGCGGATCGAGGCGTGCAGGCCGCCTTCGACGCGGCGGGCGGTTCCGTGCGCCATCGACGAGGTGCCGACCATGCCGAGATCCTGGCCCGTGGCGGCGAAGATCGCCGCCACCGCGGTCGCCGGCGTGAACGCGACCGACTGCATGCCCGAGGCGACCGCGCCGTGCGTGCCGGCCCAGGAGAGCGCTTCGAGGTCGACGGCGGTCGTGTGCAGCACGCGCTCGAGTTGGCTGTCGGACAGAAAGGCCTCGGCGACGACGGTCTTGCCGTGCCCGGAGCCGAAGTACTCGTGCGACGGCTTCTTGTCGCCGCCCATGTTCGCCTCGAGCACGGCGCGCTCGGGCTTCACCGGCGCGCGCTGCATCACGTAGCCCATGTTCAGGGCGTAGGCGTTGCGCGTCATCATGTTCGGCCCGACGGCGTCCCCGGTCGTCCAGCGCCAGAGGACGTGACACATCGGCCCGACCACGTGGGTGCGCACCTCGCGCAGCTTCGCGTGGCGGGAGAGCGTGGTGTCGTCGGAGTCGGCGAGCCATGCCTGGAAGGCGGGCAGCTCGGCCTCGACCCAGCGGGCGAGCTCGATCGCCTCGGAGGCGTCGGCGCAGACGAAGCAGGAGGCGCGCGTGATCCGGTCGGCGAGGACGTGGGTGCGGATCGTCCCGGCCGCGGTGGAACCGCGCGTCATCGAGAGCGTGAGGCTGCCCTCGGTGTGCGCGAGCGGCACGTGGAGCGCCTCGGTCGAGCGTCCGGTCTCGATCAGCGCGCCCGCGTCGTCGAGCGCATAGCTCCCGAGCTCGAGCTCGACGGGGCACGCCGAGACGGGGATGATCGCGACGCCGACGAGCGCCTCCGCGGCCTGCGCGAACGGCTCGAGGTCGACGGAGGTGACGAGGCCGTCGACCCCCATCAGCTCCTGCCGAGCCCGGATCGAGTCCGGATCGTTCTTCCGTGGCCAGCGCACGGCTCGCAGCCTACTCAGCCGCTCCGGCGGCGGGCGCTTCGGACGGTTGCAAATCGCCGCGAAGCTCGGTTATGCTCGCGCCAATTCCGAGCAGCTGCCGGAAGTGGTCACGCAAGAAGGAGCACGTGAGTTGGCTGAAGGCACCGTTAAGTGGTTCTCGAACGAGAAGGGCTTTGGCTTCATCGAGCGCGAGGGTGGCGATGACGTGTTCGTCCACTTCTCCGCGATCACGATGGACGGCTACAAGTCGCTGACCGAGGGTCAGCGCGTGTCGTTCGAAGTCGTGCAGGGCGACAAGGGCCTGCAGGCAGCGAACGTCCAAGCTGCGTAGTCCTCTCCGGGACCGTGTTTGCGAAGGGCTCCACTAGGAGCCCTTCCTTTTGCGCGTCTTTGCAAGGATGGGAGCGTGGCGATTTCGAGAGATGAGGTCCTGCACGTGGCGCGCCTGGCGCGGCTCGAGCTGACCGACGAGGAGGTCACGCGCTTCCAGGGGCAGCTCTCGGCGATTCTCGAGAACGTCTCGAAGATCTCCGAGCTCGACCTGAGCGACGTGCCGCCGACCTCGCATCCGCTGCAGATCGCGAATGCGTGGGAGGACGACGAGCCGCGGGAGTGCCTGACGGTTGAGGAGGCGTTCGCGAACGCTCCCGACCGCGACGACGATCTCTTCCGGGTACCGCCGGCATGACCACGATCGACACGCTGCGCCTCTCCGCCGAGGAGGGACTCGCGCTCGTCGAAACGGGCCAGGTCAGTTCCCGCGAGCTCTGGGACGCCTACCGCGGCGCGATCGACGCGCGCAACGGCGAGCTGAACGCGTACCTCACGGTGCTCGACGAACCCGACGGCGACGGAGTCCCGATCGGCCTCAAGGACGTGATCTCGACGAAGGGCGTCCGCACGACGGCCGGCTCGCGGATGCTCGAGTCGTACGTCCCGGTCTTCGACGCGACCGTCGCCGCGCGCTGCAAGGCCGCGTCGATGCCGTGCCTCGGCAAGACGAACACCGACGAGTTCGCCATGGGCTCGTCGACCGAGAACTCGGCCTTCGGCCCGACCCGCAACCCGTGGGATCTCGACCGCGTCCCGGGCGGCTCCGGCGGCGGTTCCGCCGCGGCCGTCGCTGCCGGTCTCGCCCCGTGGGCGCTCGGCTCGGACACGGGCGGGTCGATCAAGCTCCCGTCCGCCTTCTGCGGCAATGTCGGCCTGCGCCCGACCTACGGCACGGTCTCGCGCTACGGCGTCGTCGCGTTCGCGTCGAGCCTCGACCAGGTCGGCCCGGTCACGCGGAACGTCCGCGACAACGCGCTGCTCTACCGCATCATCAGCGGCCGCGACGAGCACGACTCGACGACCGTCGAGGTGCCGTCGGTGCTGCTGCCCGAGGGCGGCGACCTCACCGGCGTGCGCATCGGCCTGCCGCGCCAGCTGAACCAGGTCGAGGGCATCGAGCCCGGTGTGAAAGCCGCCGTCGACGCGGCGATCGCCCACGCGACTGCGCTCGGCGCCGAGCTCGAGGAGTGCGAGCTGCCGCTCTCGGTCGACTACGGCCTCGCCTGTTACTACCTCGTCGCGCCCGCGGAGGCCTCGTCGAACCTGGCCCGCTACGACGGTGTCCGCTACGGCTCGCGTGCCGACGGCGACACCTTCCGCGAGATGGTGATGAACACCCGCCACGACTTTCTCGGCGACGAGGTCAAGCGCCGGATCATGGTCGGCACCTACGCG
>CAIYXH010000266.1 GCA_903930195.1 uncultured Actinomycetes bacterium
CCGATTGCGCGCCGGGAAGCGCCACGGGGCCGGTGTAACGCCCGGTGGGTACTCGGAGACGACCAGGCCGCGCTCGGCGATCCCGGCAGCCAGCGAGGCGTGGGCGCGGGGGTAGTCGCGGTCGATGCCGCAGCCGAGCACGCCGACGGTCGACCCACCCGCATCCAGCGCGCCGCGATGGGCCCAGCCGTCGACCCCACGCGCGAGCCCCGAGACGACGAGGATCCCGGCGGCTGCGATCTCGCACGAGAGCGAGCGGGCGACGTGCGCGCCGTAGTCGGTGCACGACCGCGCGCCGACGACTGCCACCGACCGTGCCGAGAGCAGCTCGACCGGCCCGGCACCACGCAGGAAGAGCCCCGGTGGCGGATCGTGCACCGCCGCGAGCCGTGGCGGGAAGGCGGGATCGGAGCGACCGCACCAGCGAATCCCGATGCGTGCGAGACCGCGGAGGTATTCGGGCGCGTCGAAAGACGCCACGAACTGGGCGAACGCCTGCGTTCGACGCTGACCGTCGACCGCGTGGGCATCACGCGACGCCGCGAAGGCCGCAAGCGCGAGCTCGGCGACGTTCACGTGAGCTCTCCCGGCGAGCGATACGAGAGCGCCTCGGCGACGTGCTCGGCCGCGACGGTGCCGGCTCCCGCCAGCATCGCGATCGTCCGGGAGACCCGGAGGACGCGCGCGCGGCCCCGGCCCGAAAGGGGCAGGCGGTCGACGGCCCGGTCAAGAAGCTCCTGCGCCTCCGGCGCGAGCCGCTCCGCCGTCGTCCGCGCACGCGCCGTCACGACGCGCTCCCGAACGACGACCGAACCCTCCCCTTCCTCGGCTGCGAGCTCCGCTCCGCGTGGCTTCGGCAGCGTCAAGATGAGGTCGAAGCGGTCGAGCAGCGCGCGCGAGATTCGGGCCCGGTAGCGATCGAGCGCAAGCGGCGTGCACGTGCACTCGAGCCGCGGATCGCCGCGCCCGCCGCAGGGACACAGGTTCATCGTCCCGACCAGCTGGAATCGCGCCGGGAAGATCGCACGCCCACCGACCCGCGCCACCGCAACCACGCCGTCCTCGAGCGGCTGCCGCAGCGACTCGAGCGCGTTTCGCGGGAACTCCGGCAGCTCGTCGAGGAGTAGCACGCCCCGATGCGCGAGCGTCGCCTCTCCCGGCCGCGGGCTCGCACCGCCGCCGATCAGCGCGGCAACGGACGCCGTGTGATGGGGTGCGCGGAACGGCGGCAGGCGCACGAGTCCCGATCCGGCGGGAAGGACGCCCGCAATCGAATGGATCCGCGTGACTTCGAGCGCACCCTCGTCGTCGAGCGCAGGAAGGATCCCCGGCAGCCGTCGCGCAAGCATCGTCTTGCCGATCCCCGGGGGGCCGGCGAGGAGCAGGTTGTGGGTCCCTGCCGCTGCGATCTCGAGCACCCGCCGTGCGCGCTCCTGGCCACGGACGTCGGCGAGATCGGGCGCGGTGGACTCGGCGTCGGGTACGTCACGCGCGCCGAGCTCCGGGAGCTCGCCCTCGCCCCGAAAGTACGAGACGGCCTCTGCGAGATGCCCGACCTCGACCGGGTCGATCCCGGCAAGCGCGACCTCGGCTCCGGACTCGGCCGCGCAGACGAGCCGACGGGATCCGTTGCGGCGCGCGCCCTCGGCCGCAGCGAGCGCTCCAGGCACCGGTCGCAGCCGTCCGTCGAGCGCGAGCTCGCCGACCGCCGCGTGGCCCGCCAGCCGCTCGACCGAAATCTGGTGCGAGGCGGCGAGGACGGCAAGCGCGATCGGCAGGTCGAAGCCGGAGCCTTCCTTACGCAGGTCCGCGGGCGCAAGGTTGACGGTGATGCGCTTGAACGGGAAGAAGAGCTCGGCCGACATGATCCCCGAGCGAACCCGCTCCTTGGCCTCCTAGCACGCGCGGTCGGCGAGCCCGACGATGGCGAACTTGGGCTGCCCGGATTCGAGGTGTGCCTCGACCTCGACGCGGCGGGGATCGAGGCCGACGAGGGTATGGGTGACGGTGCGCGCGACCATGGTGTCACGCTAGGCGACACGACACCTGTCCTTTGCAACGATTGCGCTACGAAAGCGCTACGCGCGTAACGCTAGGCGCGCCGCGCGACCAGCACGTCTTCGTAGTACTCGCCCGACCGGCGCCCCGTGCGGCGGTTGACGTGCCGGCGGTGGCGGTTCTCGAGCTCGAGGCCCGCGCGCTCGAGGATCTCGGGGTAGAGCTCTCGGCGGGCGTTGACGACCACCAGGATGCGGGCGTCGCGCTTCGCAGCTCCGGCGGCGCCCTCGAGCACGGCCGCGATGCCATCGACGTACGCCGCGAGCGCCGCACGCGAGGTGCCGAGCTCCGCCGCACCGAGCTCGCTCTCGCGCCGATCGTCGAGGCCGAGGAGCTCGTAGGCGTAGCGATGCTGCTCGTGGTAATCGATCAGGCCCGGATACGGCGGGGAGGTGAGGACGACGTCGAAGCGCCCCGGCAGCTCTACCTCGCGCGCGTCACCGTGAATCACGGTCGCCGTCTTCGCGCCGCGCACGTGCGCGAACGTCTTCAGCCGCGCCAGCGTATCGAGGGCGTAGCGGCGGACGAAGTGCTCGGCGTGGTCGACGGGCCGGCATTCGCGCTTGTGCTTGTGGCACCAGTACGGGCCCACCTGCGGCGTCTGGGGGAAGTCGAGGTCGAAGTGCGGCGTTCGGCGCGCCGAACGGGCCGCGCGTGCGAGGACGATGCGCATGACGTCGGCGTGCTCGTAGTCGCCGAGCAGCGAGCGGAAGCGGAGCAGATCCTCGGCGGCCTGCGGTGCGAACCACTCGGCGACGTAGGGCGAGGCCGTGCCGGCTGCCCCCTCCCCGGCCTCGAACCGCGCAAGCGCGCCGCGCAGGTCGCGATCGAGCGCGGTGACGCTGTAGCGGCGCGTCTTCACCCCCATCAGCAGGCAGTTGAAGGCAGCGAGATCGACGCCCGTCGGGACGAACCCGCCTTCGAGCGACTGGACGAGCGTGGTGCCCGAGCCGGCGAATGGGTCGAGGACGCGGTCGCCCGGCTTCGCGTAGCGGCGCAGGAGCTCCTCGACCAGCTGCGGGATGAACTTCCCGAGGTACGGATGCAGGCGGTGGACGTGCCGCGTCCGTTCGCGCTCGGGCAGCTCGCGCTCCGACCAGGAGAGGTCGAGATCGAGCTC
>CAIYXH010000267.1 GCA_903930195.1 uncultured Actinomycetes bacterium
TCTCGACGAGCGTGATCTCGGAGATGACCATGCCCTTGTCGATCGCCTTCGCCATGTCGTAGACGGTGAGCGCGGCGACGCTGACCGCCGCGAGCGCCTCCATCTCGACGCCCGTCTGCGAGACGGTCTCGGCGAACGCGGTGATGTCGACCCGGCCCTCGCCCACCTCGAACTCCACGCCCGCAACCGAGAGCGGCAGCGGGTGGCAGAGCGGGATCAGGTCGGAGGTGCGCTTGGCGGCGAGGATTCCGGCGACCTGCGCGGTCGCGAGCGCGTCGCCCTTCGGCAGGTCGCGCAGCCGGCGCGCGGTCTCGGGCGCCATCAGCACCGCGCCGCGCGCGACGGCGCGGCGGCGCATCGGCGGCTTGTGGCCGACATCGACCATCTTGACCGCACCGGAGCCTTCGTCGACGTGCGAGAGATCGGCCACTCGTGCTGAGGATAACCGCGTCAGGTGCCGAGCGGACGCGCACCGAGCTTGACCGGCACGACGAGCGACCGCGTGCCGCGGACGATCGAGAACCGCACCGTGTCGCCGGGCACGAACTGCTCTGCGAGAATCCGCAACACGTCGTCAGAGTCGGCAACATGCTCGCCGTCGATCGCGGTGATCAGATCGCCGCCGAGCGTCAGCGCGAGATTTGCGTAGACGACGTCCTTCGTCCCGGGACGCAGGCCTGCCTTTGCAGCCGGGCTGTTCTTCGCCACGACGTCGATCAACGCGCCTTCGTCCTTCGCGTAGCCGTAGCGCTTGGCGATCGTCGGGGTCAGGCTCTCGGTCTTGATCCCCGCGTAGGCATAGGCGACCTGGCCCGTGGCGAGGAGCTGGGAGAACGACCGCTTGGCCGCGTCGATCGGGATCGCGAAGCTCACGCCCTGGAAGCCCGACGCGCCCGTGCGCATCTGCGCCGTCAGGCCGATGACCCGGCCCTGTGCGTCGAGCAGCGGCCCGCCCGAGTTGCCGCGATTGATCGGAGCATCGGTCTGGATCGCGTCGACGAGGTCGTACGCGGTCGTCAGCGACGGGATCGTGCGGTGCATCGCCGAGACGACGCCGATCGAGAGCGTGTTCTGGATCCCGAACGGCGTCCCGATCGCAGCGACCGGCTGCCCGACCTTCACGCGGCTCGAGTCGCCGAGGGGGATCGGGATCAGCGGATGCGCGCTCGGGCTGACCTTGAGCACGGCGACGTCGTCGAAGGGATCCCAGCCGACGATCGTCGAGCGCACCCGGTCACCGTTCGAGAACTGGACGTAGACCTTCTTCGCCGGCCGGCCCGGCGAGCTCGCGGACGCCGGCGCGGTAACGACGTGGGCGGCGGTCATCACGTATCCCGCCTTCGAGACGACGAAGCCGGCGCCCTCGTCGAGCGCCTCCTTGCCCGGCTTCTTGCCCGGGAAGTAGGCGAAGATCGTGACGACGCCGGCGATCCGCTCGTTGTAGATCTCCGTCGGCTGGAAGCCCTTCGCGACAAGCGGCTTCGAGATCACGATCGGCGGCGGCGTGACCACGTGCGTCGCCTCGCCACGGATCACGACCGTGGAGGTGCCACCGCCGAAGAGATCGCTCGAGCGCCCGGCGACGATCGCACCGGCAGCACCGGCGACGGCGGCGAGCAACGCGACTAGGGCAACGACGGGCGGGCGCACGCACGCGAGATGTAACCACGTTCGGCGGGCATTTTCATCCCGCTCGCGCAGGGACCTGCGCTCAGACGAGCGACGCGAGCTCGGGCCCGGACGCCCGCGCAGCTGAGTCGACCGCGAGGACGAGCGAGAATCGCGTGCGCCCACGGCCCGACTCGAGCTCGATCCGGCCGCCCATCAGCTCGGCGAGCTCGCGGGCGATCGCGAGGCCCAGGCCGCTCCCGGAGGCGACGGTGCCGTCGAGGCGGTAGAACCGCTCGAAGATCTGACTGTGCGCTTCGAACGGGATCCCCGGCCCGTTGTCGCTGATGCTCAGCCGCGCCTCGTCGCCCGTCACCGTCGCGGCGAGCTCGACGCGCGTCCCCGGTGGCGTGTGCACGAGGGCGTTCTCGAGCAGGATCCGGCCGATCTGAAGCGTCCGCTCCTCGTCGCCGAGCACCGGCAGCGCCTCGGGGACGTCCACCGTGAGCGTGTGGTGCACCGCCGCAGCACGCGGCCCGAACTCGATCGCGACCGCCTCGCCGAGCCCGGCCAGGTCGAAGCTCTCGGCCTCGATCGTCAGCCGCCCGGCGTCCATGCGGGAGAGGTCGAGCAGGTCGGTGGCGAGCTTCGTCAGCCGCGTGACCTGTCCGCGCATCTCGTCGAGGAACTCGACCCGCGTCTCTGCGTCGAGCTCCTCTCCGGCGAAGAGCTCGAGGAAGCCGCCGAGCGAGAAGAGCGGCGTGCGGAGCTCGTGCGAGGCGTTGGCGATGAACTCCCCGCGCGCCCGCTCGAGCGACGCGAGCCGGAGGCGCATGCGCTCGAACGCGCTCGCGAGCTGGCCGAGCTCGTCAGCCCCCGTATCGACGACCGGCTGGTCGAAGCGGCCGCCCGCGATCCGCTCCGCCGCAGCCTCCAACCGCCGGATTCGCCGGGCGAAGAGCCGCGCAAGCGCGTAGCCGAGGGCGATCGCGAACACCGTCGCGAGCGCGCCGGCGATGATCACGCGCCGCTGGACGAGCGCCACCGACTCGGTGTCGTTGTGGAGCGACGAGGTCACGAGTACCACCACGCGGGCCGCAGGCACCCAGGCAGCTGCCTCGGCGTATGTGTTCCCGTGCCGCGTCACGGTGCCGCGCATCGGACCGTGGCGGATGAACGCCCGCTGGGCGATCACGTCGCCGGCCACGTCGGTCGATGACCCCCCGCTCGAATCGGCCGCCGGCGTGAGCGGCGGCACGTTCCGGTAGACGACGACCCGGGCGTTCGCGAGCGGCTCCGCCTCGTCGGCCGCCCACGCGTCGGTCAGGAAGTCATTCGAGCGCGGCTGGGCGAGGATCGTCGTCAGCGAGTGCTGCAGGTCGCTCAGCCGCGTGTCGACCAGCGACTGGCGGTAGAACGGGACGACGATCACGTAGACGATCGCGAGCGCCCCGGCGACGACGACGAGCAACGCCAGCGCGAGCCGGCCGCCGACGCTGCGCGCGGGGTTCACCGATCGCAGAAGCGGTACCCGACGCTGCGAACGGTGAGGATGAACTCCGGCTGGCGGGCGTCATCCTCGAGCTTCTCGCGCAGGTGCCTGACGTGCACATCGATGGTGCGCTGATCGCGGTAGTCGGCGCTGCCCCAGAGCGCCTCGAGCAGCATCCGGCGGCTGTAGACCCTGCCCGGATTCGAGGCAAGCGTCTTCAGCAGCTCGAACTCGACGTAGGTGAGCTGCACCTCGGCCTCGCGCACCGTCACGAGGCGCCGGGCGACGTCGATCTCGAGGCCGTTGATCCCGAGGGGCGGCTCGTCGAGCGGACGTCCCTGGCGCAGCAGGTTCGTGCGGCGGAGCAAGGCGCGGACACGCGAGCGGAACTCACGGATCGAGAACGGCTTCGTGATGTAGTCGTCGGCGCCGAGCTCCAGGCCCAGCACCTTGTCGAGCTCGTCGTCGCGGGCCGTGAGCATGATGATCGGCACGGCGCTCCGCGCCCGGAGCTGCTTGCAGACCTCGAGCCCGTCGAGCTTCGGGAGCATGATGTCTAGCACCACGAGGTCGACCTCCTGGTCGCCGAAGCGCTCGAGCGCCTCCTCGCCGTCGGCGGCCTGCACGACCGTGTAGCCGTCGCGTTCGAGCGGAAAGGTGAGAACCTTCCGAACGGCTTCCTCGTCGTCGACGAGCAGGATGGTGGATGTGTCCATGCGGTTTTTTCGGCGCCTGCCGAGCTCACCGACGGCTCTCCTTCCTACTATAGCCCGGCGATGGCGGCTCTCCCCCCTCCCGTGCCTCGGCGCAGGCGCCGACGGCGGTCTCGCCGCGGCTCGCTCGACCGCCCGGTCAACGGCCAGCTCTACCGCGCAGCGTTCCTCGTTGTCGCCCTGCCGCTGCTCCTGGCGGCGTTCAGCATCCGCCAGCCGGGAGCGCTGCAGAAGCCGCAGCTCCCACCCGCGTTCGACGCCTCGGCCACCGTCTCCCTCGCACGTGACCTCGCGAGCCAGTACCCGGACCGGCGCCCAGGAGGGCCGAACGCCGCGGGCGCCGCCCAGTGGTTCCGCAGCGAGATCGAGCCGTATGGCCTGGCCGTCTCGACGGACACGTGGAAGCAGCGGGTCGTGGGCCTGGGGACGGTGCAGCTCCAGAACGTCGTCGCAGTCGCCCCCGGCCAGTCGCCCGACGCGATCGTCGTCATGGCCCACCGGGACGATCTCGGGACGAGCCCGGGCGCCGACGACAACGCAAGCGGGACTGCCGCGCTGCTCGAGCTCGCGCGGTCGTTCGCCCAGCCGCAGACCGAGGCGCAGGGCACGGTGCAGTCGCCGCACACGCTCGTCTTCGTCTCGACGGACGGCGGCGCCTACGGCGCGCTCGGCGCGAAGCGGTTCGCCGAGAGATCTCCCTACCGCGGACGGATCGCGGCCGTCGTCAACCTCGACGCGATCGCCGGCCGCGGGTCTCCGTCGATCGCGATCGCCGGCGATACGCCCCGCTCGCCGACCGCGTCGCTGATCGCCACGGCGTCCGCGCGGGTGCGGGATCAGACGGGTCACGCCCTCCGTCACACGAGCTTCCTCGGCCAGCTGATCGACCTCGGCTTCCCGTTTTCCCTCTACGAGCAGGCACCGTTCGTGGGCGCCGGCGTGCCCGCGATCACGATCACGACCGGCAGCGACCGCCCCCCGGCGGCGTTCGGCGACAGCCCCGGCCGGCTCGGGACGACGCGGCTCGCGCAGCTCGGGACGGCCGCCCAGGAGTTGGTCGGCTCGCTCAACCAGGGCGTCGAGCTGGCGCCGAGCACGGCCAGCTTCGTCTGGCTCGGCGGGCATACGATCAGCGGCTGGGCCGTCGAGCTCGTGCTGGTGTCGCTGCTGCTCCCGTTCGTCGTGGCGATCGTCGACCTCTACGCGCTCGGACGTCGGAACCGCATCGCGTTTGGCCCTGCAGCTCGGGCGCTGGGCAACCGGATTGGCTTCTGGCTCTACCTCGGAATCGTTTTCACGTGTTTTCGCGGCCTCGGTTTTTGGCTCAGGGGGCCGGATCGGCCGCTCGATCCCGCGCAGGCCGTGGTCGGCGATTGGCACGGGCTCGCGCTGATCGGGCTGCTCGTGCTCGCGCTGCTGGGCTGGCCGCTCGCGCGCCACCGGCTCGTACCGCGCAGATCGGTGACGGCCGAGGAACAGCTCGCGGGCGCCGTGGTCGCCCTGGCCGCGCTCGCGATCGTCGCACTCCTGGTCGTGGCGACGAATCCCTTCGCGCTGATCTTCGTCCTGCCTGCGCTCCACACCTGGCTCTGGCTACCACAGCTCGGTCGCCGGTTCCCGTGGCTGCGCCTTGTCGTCTTCGTGCTCGGCCTGCTCGGTCCTGGGCTGATCCTGCTCTCGCTCGCCTTCCGCTTCAAGCTCGGCTTCGACGCGCCGTGGTACCTGCTCGAGCTCGTCTCGGTCGGCTGGATCTCGGCGGTGCCGGTCGTGCTCGTCTTGATCGGCGCCGCCGCCGCCGCGCAGCTCGCGACCATCGTCGCGGGCCGGTACGCGCCGTACCCCGAGCGCGGAGAGCGTGACCGCCGTGGGCCGGTGCGCAATGTCGTACGCGCGCTCGTGCTCGCGGGTCGCGGCTCGCGCTACAGCGTCAGGTAGCGCACGGCGCTCCCGGCCGGGAGCTCGCCGCTACCGCTCGGGATCAGCACCAGCGTGTCCGCCGTCGCCGTCTGCGCGATCATGTGCGACTCCTGGCCGACGAGCGGGTCGAGCACCACTGCGTCGCCGTCGACGCGAAGCCGAGCCCGGAGCAGGGAGTCGCGCTCCACCTGGCGCGTAGGCCGGCCGAGCACACCGGGCAGGAACGGCGGCGCCGGAGCGGCCACACCCTGCAGCGCGAGCAGGGCCGGACGCACGAAGAGCTCGAAGGCGACGAGCGTCGACACGGGATTTCCCGGGAGGCCGAAGACGAGCGTGGCGCCGCGGACGCCGAAGGCAATCGGCTTGCCCGGGCGCATCGAGACGCGCCAGAAGATCTCTTCGACGCCGAGCTCCGCCTCCGCAGCGCGAACGAGATCGTGCACGCCGACCGAGACGCCGCCCGTCGTCAGCAGCACGTCGGCGTAGAGACCGCGCTCGATCGTGGCGCGAGTCGCGGCGGCATCGTCCTCGGTCGGCGGCAGCCGCTCGACCACCGCGCCCGCACTCCGCAGCTGAGTCTCGAGGATCGACCCGTTTGCGTCGTAGATCTCGCCCCGCGCCAGAGGGTCACCCGGGGCACGCAGTTCGGTGCCGGTGACAGCCACGGCGACACGCGGTGCGCGACCGCAGCGGACAGAGGCAATGCCGGCCGCCGCGAGCGCGCCGATGTGCGCTGCCCCGAGCCGTGTCCCCGCGGTGATGACCGTCGCGCCCTCCATGAGATCGCCGCCGCGCGGGCGCACGTTCTGGCCCGCCGCAGTCGGATCGCCCTCGACCGTGCCGTCGCTCTCGCGAATATGTTCGATCGGGACGACGGTGTCGGCGCCGTCGGGGACGACCGCGCCTGTCGAGATCTCGATCGCCTCACCGCCGGTGAGGGTCCGCGAGGCAGGACGCCCTGCGGCCGAACGGTCGACGATCGTCAACGGCCCCGGCAGATCGGCGCTGCGAACCGCGTAGCCGTCCATGGCAGACGCCGGAAAGGGGGGAAGGTCGACCGTGGCGCGCGCGTCCTCCGCGAGGACGCGGCCGGCAGCCTGGGCGAGCGGGACGTCCTCGGCCGGCAACGGCTGCACCCGTCCGAGGACGAGCGCGAGCGCCTCACCGATCGAAAGCAGCGTCTCGCCCATCGGGGCGACTTTACTAACCGAGGCCGAGGCGTCCTGCGAGAGGGCCCCCCGCGACGCCGACCTTCGGCGCGACGGGCGCTACCTTCGGCTTCGCCGGGGTTGTCGTCGTGGTCGTGGTGGTCGTCGAGAGCTGGGCGAGGTAGCCGTAGTTGCCGGGCTGTCCGGCGTGGAGGACCGGCAGCGTCTTCGGGGTCAGGAACGGCTCCGCGGGGCGCCCGGCCTCGGCCTGCTCCATGTAGAGGTGCCAGATCGGCACCGGGAACGTCGCCCCGGTGACCTCCTCGCCGTGGACGTCGAGCATCGGGATCTCCCCGCGCTGGTATCCCATCCAGACGACTGTCGAGAGATCGCGGGTGTAGCCGTCGAACCAGGCGTCGGCCTCGTTCTCGGTCGTCCCCGTCTTGCCGGCATTCGGGTGGACACCGTCACCGGAGCCTGCGCCGGTGCCGTACTGCGCGTTTTGCGCGAGCACGTCGTTGACCTTCCAGGCAACGCCCTCCGACAGCACACGCTTGGTCTGCGGCACACCCCAGCCGGAGTGCGTATCGACGTTGCCTCCGGGGAGAACGACCTTGCGGATCGCGGTCGGCTTCGCGTAGATCCCTCCGGCCGCGAAGGTCGCGTAGGCGGCGGCCATGTCGAGCGGCGAGACCGCAGCCGTCCCGAGCCCGATCGACGGGAACGCCGAGTTCGGGGTCGTCCGCACGCCCAGGCGGTGCGCCATCTGCAGCACGTTCTTCGGCCCGACGTCGAGCGTCAGCTGGGCGTAGACCGTGTTGTCGGAGCGCAGGGTCGCGCTGGTGATCGAGCTGTAGCCGTAGTAGTCGTGCCCGAAGGTCGCCACCTGCCACGGCTGCCCGTTGGTCAGGCATTCCGGCACGGTGCAGGTGAACGGAGCCGAGTCGTAGTAGGTCGTGTCCGGATCGATGCCCTGCTCGATCGCGGTCGCGAGGACGAAGGCCTTGAAGGTCGACCCCGCCTGGCGCGCCGACTGCGCGGCCAGGTTGAACTGGTTGCCGGCGTTCCCCGGCGTGACGGCGGTCATCGCCCGGATCGCGCCGGTCCCGGGCTGGATCGAGACGATCGCCGACGCAGGATCGTCGCTGCGGTCGAGGATCGTGCGGATCGAGGTGTCGGCTTCCTTCTGGAGCTTCGGCTCGATCGTCGTGTAGACGCGCAGGCCGCCTTCGCGGACGGTGTTCGCGCCGTAGACCTGCTCGAGCTCGTCGGTGACGTACGAGAAGGCATACGGCTCCTTGATCTTCGAGTAGAGCCTGCCGGGCGTGAGGCGGATCGGCTGCGCCACGGCCCAGTGGTACTGCGCCTGGGTGATCGCCTGGGTAGAGAGCATCGCCGCCAGCACCTCGTTGCGCCGCGCGAGCGCGGCGGTCGGGTTGATGATCGGGTCGTAGACCGACGGCGCCTGGGGCAACCCGGCGAGCAGCGCGGCCTCGGGCAGCGTCAGGTTCCGCGCGTGCTTCGAGAAGTACGTCTGCGACGCGGCCTCGACGCCGTAGGCCTGGTTCCCGTAGTAGACGATGTTGAGGTAGCTCGTCAGGATCTTCTGCTTCGACCACTTCTGGCTGAGCTTGATCGCGAGACACGCCTCCTTGAGCTTGCGCCCGAGCGTCTGCTGGCTCCCCGTGTAGAGGTTCCGGACGAGCTGCTGGTCGATCGTGGAGCCGCCCTCGACGACCTTGCCGGCGCTGACGTCGCGCCAGAGCGCCCGCGCGATGCCGACGTAGTCGACGCCACCGTGGTCGTAGAAGCGCCTGTCCTCGATCGCGACCGTCGCAGCGGGGAGCCAGGTGCTCATCCGCGCCGTCGTCACGGGGACGCGGTTCCGCTCCGCCGGGATCGAGCCGAGCAGCGAGCCGTCGGCGGCGTAGATGAACGAGTTCGCGCCGACCTCGGTCGGGGTGAGGCTCGAGAGACTGCAGGTCGACGAGAGGGCTGCGCCCGCGCCGAAGCTGACGAAGAGCGCGCCGATTCCCACCGCCGCGGCGACGACCCCAGCCGCAA
>CAIYXH010000268.1 GCA_903930195.1 uncultured Actinomycetes bacterium
TAAAAAGCTAGTGTGCCCATGACTTGAAGGGTACCTGAAGGTTAAGGGTAAGGGTAAGGCTTAAGATTAATTTTTTAATTTCTGATACAGTCTGAGGATATCCAGGTCATCGGCCTACACGCGGATCGACCGCGCGCCCGGCTGGCGCACCGCGTTCTCGATGATCACCGACCACCAGCCGGGATCGCTGTACCACGCCCTCGGCCCGTTCCACCGGCACGGCCTGAACCTTGTCCAGCTCACCTCCCGGCCAATCCCGCGGTCGACGTTCCGCTACCGGTTCGACGTCGTCCTCGACGGTCATCCGCAGGACACGGAGATGCAGGCGGCGTTCGCGGAGATGCGCCAGTGGACGCGCGAGCTGAGGGTTTTCGGAAGTTACGCCGCGACAGGGGAGCACTGATGGCTGCAAGAACGCTGTTCGACAAGATCTGGGACGCACACGTCGTCGACGAGCGGCCGGGTGAGCCGGCGCTGCTCTTCATCGACCTGCACCTCGTCCACGAGGTGACCTCGCCGCAGGCGTTCGAGGGTCTTCGCCTCGCCGGCCGCACGGTGCGCCGCCCCGACCTCACCATCGCGACGATGGACCACAACGTCCCGACGGTGCCCGGCCCGATCACCGACGCGATCGCGAAGGCGCAGCTCGACGCGCTCGCCGCGAACTGCGCGGAGTTCGGCGTGCCGCTCAACGCCACCGGCAGTGGCCGCGAGGGCATCGTCCACGTGATGGGCCCGGAGCTGGGCCTCACACAGCCCGGTCAGACGATCGTCTGCGGCGACTCCCACACCTCCACCCACGGCGCCTTCGGCGCGCTCGCGTTCGGTATCGGCACCTCCGAGGTCGAGCACGTGCTCGCGACGCAGACGCTGATCCAGGCGAAGCCGAAGTCGATGCTCGTCCGCTTCGTCGGCGAGCTCCCGCAGGGCGTGACCGCGAAGGACATGGTGCTCGGCGCGATCGGGCAGATCGGCGTCGCCGGCGGTGTCGGCTACGTGATCGAGTACGCGGGGCCCGCCGTCGAGGCGCTCTCGATGGAGGGTCGGATGACGGTCTGCAACATGACGATCGAGGGCGGCGCCCGCGCCGGGATGATCGCGCCGGACGCGATCACGTTCGCCTACGTCGAGGGCAAGCCCTTCGCCCCGAAGGGTGCCGACTGGGACGCTGCCGTCGCGCGCTGGAGCGAGCTCCGCTCCGATCCGGACGCGGCCTACGACCGCGTGGTCGAGGTCGACGTGACGCAGCTCACCCCGCAGGTCACCTGGGGGACGAACCCCGGGATGGTCGCGCCGGTCGACGGCGTCGTCCCGGACCCGGCCGACTACGCCGACCCCGCCGACCGCGAGGCCGTCGAGCGCGCGCTCCACTACATGGGTCTCGCCCCGGGAACGCCGATCGAGGAGATCCGGATCGATCGCGTCTTCATCGGCTCCTGCACGAACGCGCGGATCGAGGATCTCCGTGCCGCGGCGGGCATCGTCAACGGCCACCACGTGGCCGCCAGCGTCCGCGCGATGGTCGTGCCGGGCTCCGCGAAGGTGAAGGCACAGGCCGAGGCCGAGGGCCTCGACCGCGTCTTCACGGCGGCCGGGTTCGAGTGGCGCCAGGCCGGCTGTTCGATGTGCCTCGGCATGAACCCCGACACGCTCGAGCCGGGCGAGCGCTGCGCCTCGACCTCGAACCGCAACTTCGAGGGACGCCAGGGCGCCGGCGGCCGCACGCATCTCGTCTCGCCCACCATGGCGGCCGCCGCTGCGATCGCGGGCCGCTTCACCGACGTCAGGAGCCTCGCATGAGAGAGCTGCGCCAGGTCACGTCGCCCGCCGCGGTTATCGACCGCCCCGACGTCGACACCGACCAGATCATCCCGAAGCAGTTCCTCAAGCGGATCGAGCGCTCCGGCTACGGGCAGTTCCTCTTCTACGACTGGATGAAGGATCCGGCGTTCGAGCTGCACAAGCCCGAGTACGCCGGAGCCGAGATCCTGATCGCCGGGCGGAACTTCGCTTGCGGCTCCTCGCGCGAGCACGCGGCGTGGGCGCTCGAGGACTACGGCTTCCGCGTGATTCTCGCCCCGAGCTACTCGGACATCTTCCATTCGAATGCGCTCAAGACCGGCATCGCCCCGCTCGAGCTCTCGGACGAGGCGCTGACGCAGCTGAAGGCGGCGGTTGCCGCCCGCAACGAGCTGACGGTCGACCTCCAGACGCTCGAGATCCGTCACCCCGACGGGCTCGTCGTGCCGGTCGTGCTCGACGCGTACGCGCAGGAGACGCTCGTCCACGGGCTCGACGACATCGCCCGCACGCTGAAGCGCGACGCCGCAATTGCCGCGTACGAGCAGCGCACCGCCGCGCCGCTCGACACGCTCGCGGCCCTCTAGCGCCTTCGTCGAAACGGGGCGGGGACAGGGCTCAGGCTTCGTTCCCGCCCAAATGCCTTGCATTCGTCACCCGGAGCGGGGAGGCGTTCGTCCACGAAATCGTGGAAGGACCGTGCCCCGCTCCGTCGATCTCAGCGGGCAGTGGGAGCGTCGACCTAGTGAGGTATGCACACCTCACGCACTCGCCGCCTCACCGTCGCGCTCTCCGCGCTTGCGACCGCGCTGATCATCTCCCAGTCCGCATTCGCCTCGGGTGGGAACTACGTGATCCAGGGTGGGACCGCGTCCGAGCAGGCCACCGTGCATCAGGCGCTGAACGCCTCCTCGTTCAACTGGGGCATCGTCCCGCAGCAGATCTCGATCGTGATCACGCCGAAGCCGACATCGGAAGCGACGCAGGGCACGATCTGGCTCGATCCGTCGCTGCTCGATTCCGGTGAGTTCTCCTGGGGCGTGGTGCAGCACGAGTATGCGCACGAGGTCGACTTCTTCCTGCTGAACGACACCGAGCGCGCGACGATCCAGGCCGACCTCGGCGCGCAGGCCTGGTGCTGGGACACCCCCGGCCTGCAGCACAACCAGTACGGCTGCGAGCGCTTCGCCTCGACGATCGCCTGGGCCTTCTGGCAGAACTCGCAGAACTGCATGAGCCCCGCTGCGATCAGCGGCGAGTCGGGCGGCATGAACCCCGCCGCCTTCCGGGCCCTGATCGTGCAGATGCTCGGCCCGAACGCCCAGAACGCGCCGATCGCCGCGGGGACGAAGAATGCCCCCCGCAAGGCGACCCTGAAGCTCCGGTAGCCCCGGCTCCGACAGGCGCGCACGCTAGGTTGAGTGAGGGCTCCGATGGCGGAGCCTTCGCCCTTTCCGCCCTTCGAATGACGCGCACCGTTCACCTCCGGCGTTGGCAAAAGGACGCCCTCGACCGGTTCGTGGGCGGGGCGGCGCGTGACTTTCTCGCCGTCGCGACGCCGGGCGCCGGCAAGACCACCTTTGCGCTTACCGCCGCCCGTCATCAGCTGGCGGAGAGGCCGGGCCGCTTGATCGTCGTCGCGCCGACCGCACACCTGAAGAGCCAGTGGGCGCAGGCGGCGGCGCACTTCTCACTGCATCTCGACCCAGCCTGGTCGGCCTCCGACGGCTCGCTGCCCGCGGACATGCACGGGATCGTCACCTCGTACCAGCAGGTCGCGACGAGCGCCGAGGTGCTCGCGCGCCTTTCGCGGGGTGCGTTCGTGATCCTCGACGAGCTCCATCACGCGGGCGAGGATCGCGCCTGGGGCGCCTCGATCCTCCGTGCGTTCGGCGACGCCGACCGGCGCCTCGCGCTCTCGGGCACGCCGTTTCGCTCCGACACCTGCGCGATCCCGTTCGTCCACTACCGTGGCGACGAGGCGGTGCCCGACTTCGAGTACGGCTACGGCGACGCCCTCGCCGACCGCAGGGTCGTGCGCCCCGTGTACTTCCCGACGACGAACGGCCACATGGAGTGGAGCGCACCCGACGGCTCGATGCACTCGGCGACCTTCGACGATCCGCTCGTCGGCTCGCGGGCGAGCCAGCGCCTGCGGACGGCCCTCTCGCTCGAGGGCGAGTGGCTGCCGACCGTGCTGCGTGCCGCGAACGAGCGGCTGACGGAGGTGCGCCGCGAGCAGCCCGAGGCGGGAGGCCTCGTGATCGCGACCGACCGCGAGCACGCGCGCGGGATCGCCGCGATCCTCAAGAATCGGATCGGGACGTCGGCGAAGGTCGTCACCTCCGACGACCCCCAGGCATCCGCCGAGATCGCGCGCTTCGCCACTTCGACCGATCCGTGGCTCGTTGCGGTGAAGATGGTCTCCGAGGGTGTCGATATCCCGCGCCTGCGCGTCGGGGTCTACGCGACGACGACCTCCACCGAGCTCTTCTTTCGCCAGGCCGTCGGCCGGTTCGTCCGCTGGACGGGAGGTGTGCCCCGGCAGCGCTCCTGGCTCTTCATCCCGGACGACGCCCGGCTGCGCCAGCATGCGCACGGCATCGCCGAGCAGCGCCGGCATTCGCTGCGCAAGGACTCGGTCGAGCGGCCCGAGCAGGAAGAGTCGGAGGAGAGCCTCGGCGAGGTCTCGCCGGACGAGCAGATGTCGCTCTTCGCGGTGATCTCGGCCGTCGCGACGGTTGGCGCCGAGCCGGCCACCGAGGAGCACTTCCCCTTCGACGACGACCCCGAGGGGGGCGCCGACGGCTTCGAGCTGACGCTCGCACCGCCGCCGCCGCTGCGCGGCGAGGAGTCGCCCGGTGGGGTGGAGGTCGACGATGCCCGCACGCGCCGCGAGCAGAAGCAGGAGCTGCGCGAGCTGAATGCGAGCCTCGCCCGGCAGCTGGCGCGGCAGCTCGGGCTGACGCATGCCGAGGTGAACGTCGAGCTGAACCGCCGCTCCGGCGTGAAGCGCGTGTCGGAGGCGACGATCGCCCAGCTCCAGCGGCGGCTCACGGCCGCCGACAAGTGGCTCGCCAAAGTCTGAGCCGGATACCTTGGGTCGTATGTCCGATGAAGCGGAACGCATCGCGGCGCTCGA
>CAIYXH010000269.1 GCA_903930195.1 uncultured Actinomycetes bacterium
CGTCCTGGCCGATGACGCGCTTGTGGAGCTCCTCCTCCATGCGCACCAGCCGCTGCGACTCGGCCTCGGTGAGCTTGAAGACCGGGATTCCCGTCCACATCGAGACGATGTCGGCGATCTCGTCCTCGCCGATCTCGGGCTGCTCGGCCTGCTCCTCGTTGCGCCAGTTCTCCTCGAGCTCGCGCTTCTTCTGCGTGAGCTTCTTCTCCTTGTCGCGAAGCGAAGCCGCCTTCTCGAACTCCTGGTTCTCGATGGCGTCTTCCTTGTCCTTGCGCACCTTCTCGATCTCGTCCTCGAGCTCGCGATAGCGCGGCGGTGCGGTCATGGTCTTGATCCGCATGCGCGACGCGGCCTCGTCGATCAAGTCGATGGCCTTGTCGGGCAGCTGCCGGTCCTGGATGTAGCGGTCGGCAAGCGTCGCCGCGGCCACGAGGGCCTCGTCGGTGATCTTGCAGCGGTGATGTGCCTCGTACCGGTCGCGGAGACCACGCAGGATCTGGACGGTGTCCTCGGTCGAGGGCTCCTCGACGCGGATCTGCTGGAAGCGCCGCTCGAGGGCAGCGTCACGCTCGAGATACTTGCGGTACTCGTCGAGCGTCGTCGCACCGATCGTCTGCAGCTCGCCACGGGCGAGTGCCGGCTTGAGGATCGAGGCAGCGTCGATCGCACCCTCGGCGGCACCTGCGCCGACGAGATTGTGCAGCTCGTCGATGAACAGGATGATGTCGCCGCGCTGGGTGATCTCCTTCATCACCTTCTTCAGGCGCTCCTCGAACTCACCGCGGTACTTCGACCCGGCGACGAGCGCCGCGAGGTCGAGCGTGTAGATCTGCTTGTTCTTCAACAGGTCGGGCACCTGGTTGGCGCTGATTCGCGCAGCGAGACCCTCGACGACGGCGGTCTTGCCGACGCCGGGCTCGCCGATCAGAACCGGATTGTTCTTCGTCCGGCGCGAGAGGATCTGCATGACCCGCTCGATCTCGTTCTGGCGGCCGACGACGGGATCGAGCTTGCCATCGGACGCGAGCTTGGTGAGGTTGCGGCCGAACTGGTCGAGAAGCTTGGAGCTCTTCGACTTCTCGCCGGTGGCCCCACCCTGCGCCTGGCCGCGGCGGCCAGGACCGGAGAGCATGCGGATGATCTCGTTGCGGATCTTCTCGGCGTCCGCGTCGAAGTCGAGCAGGATCCGTGCGGCGACACCCTCGTTCTCGCGGACGAGGCCGAGCAGGATGTGCTCCGTGCCGATGTAGTTGTGACCGAGCGACAACGCTTCGCGGAGCGCCAGCTCGAGAACCTTCTTCGCACGCGGGGTGAACGGAATCTGGCCGGTGGTGACCTCATCGCCCTGGCCGACGATCCGCGCCACCTGCGCGCGTACCTCTTCGACCGTGATGTCGAGCGACTCGAGCACACGCGCGGCAAGACCCTCTTCCTCGCGCAGCAGCCCGAGCAGGATGTGCTCGGTGCCGATGTAGTTGTGGCCGAGCTGCAGCGCCTCGCGCAGGGACAGCTCGAGCACCTTCTTGGCACGCGGGGTGAAGGGGATGTGACCGGACGGGGCCTGCTGGCCCTGGCCGATGATCTCCTCGACCTGCTGGCGCAC
>CAIYXH010000270.1 GCA_903930195.1 uncultured Actinomycetes bacterium
CGAGCACGGCTACGGCACCGATCGGACGCAGGCGCCGGCGTTCTTCCCGCTCTACCCCTGGCTGACGGGCGTTCTTGGGCGCGTGCTCGGCCACCACTTCGAGCTCGCGGCCCTGCTCGTCTCGCTCGCCGCCTGCTTCGTTGCCTTCGAGCTCCTCTGGCGGCTCGCGGCGATCCGGCTCGGCACCGACGACGCGACCCGGACGGTGCTCTACCTCGCGCTCTTCCCCATGGCCCTCTTCCTGCAGGCCGACTACTCGGAGTCGCTCTTCCTCGCGTGTGCCGTCGGCGCGTTCTACGCCGCCGAGCGCGGCTCGTTCGCCTGGGCCGCGGTTGCCGCCTCGGGGGCGCTGCTGACGCGCTCGGTCGGCATCGCCGTGGTGGCAGGGCTCGCGGTCATGGCCTTGCCCGAGCTGCGGCGCCTCGCCTGGCTCGTGCTCCCCTTCGTCACGTTCATCGCCTTCCCGGTCGCGCTCCACTTCCAGGCGGGCGATGCCTGGGCATTCATCCACACCCAGGACGCGTGGGAGCGGACGCTCTCGCCGGAAGGGCCGTTCGGCGGCATCTGGGACGGGTTCGCCGTGCTCGGCCACACGACCGACAACTTCAGCCATGCCCACTTCCTCGCCGTCAACATCGAGGATCTCGTCGCCCTGCTCTTCTTCCTCTGTCTCCTGCCCCTCGTCTGGAGCTGGTTCGGGGCGGCCTACGGCGTCTTCGCGACGGTCTCGCTGGCGCTGCCCTTGAGCTTCCCGGCCGGTACGGGCGACTTCCCCCTGATCTCGATGCCGCGCTTCGGCGTGCTGATCTTCCCCTTCTTTCTCGTGCTCGCGACCGCGGGACGCAACCCGCGCACGCATACGGCGATCGTTGCGCTCTCGGCGCTCGGGCTCGGCGTCGCAATCACCCAATGGGCGACCTTCCAATGGGTCGCGTAAACGGCCGGCTGATCGGGTGGGGCGTCCTCGTCGGGACGCTCGCGGCGCTGAACTACTCGACGCGCGCCGTCTCCGGCAAGCCCGATCCGAACACGCTCTACGAGTACGCGACCGCGGTCGGCGGGTTGTTCCAGTACGCGCTGATGTTCGGCCTGATCTTCGCGATCGCGGGCGGCTCGTTCGCGTTCCTCGGCTGGAGCCGGCCGCACTCCTGGCCACGGGCGCTCGGGCTCGCACTCCTCGTGGGCGTGGGGGCGTCGATCGTGATCGAGCTGATCGACTCGTTCCTGCACGGCAGCAGCGAGCAGGGCCTCACGCCCAAGCACTGGGAGCACGCACACCTCGGGGCGTATCTCGCGAACCTCGTGGTTGTCGCCCTCGTCGACCCCGTTGTCGAGGAGTCGATCTTCCGCGGCGCCGGCTACTCGCTGCTCGAGCGCTACGGCCGCCGCACCGCGATCGTCGCGATCGGCCTCTCGTTCGCACTCGCCCACGGCTTGATCGAGGGCCTACCCGAGCTCTTCGTGCTCGGCGCGGCGCTCGCGTGGCTGCGCGCGAAGACGGGGAGCACCTACCCCGGCATGCTCGTGCACGGGGCGTTCAACGCGGTCACCCTGATCGCAGTGATCTTCAGCTGAGCAGCGCTTCAACCGATCAGTCGCCGTCGTCCAGCTCGACTTCGGCCTCGCTGAAGTCGTCCGGCGAGACGTTGTCGAGGAACTGCTTGAACTCGTCGACCATCTCCTCGACGTCGTCTCCGTCGAACTCGATCGCCGACTCCTCGATCACCTCGTCGGCCGCGTAGATCGGAGCCTGGGCGCGGATCGCGATGGCGATCGCGTCGGACGAGCGGGAGTCGATCTCGAACTCGGCGCCGTTCTGCTGCACCGTAATCGCGGCGTGGAACGTGTTCTCGCGGAGCTCGGTGACCGTGACCCGCACGATCTCGACCTCGAGCTCGCCGAGGATGTTCACGAGCAGGTCGTGGGTGAGCGGCCGGGGTGCGGTCGCGCCCTGCAACTTCATCAGGATCGCCGCTGCTTCCGGGTGGCCGATCCAGATCGGCAGGTAGCGGTTGCCGTCGGCCGTCTTCAGGAGCACGATCGGCTGCTTGCCGACCAGGTCGAACGAGACCCCGTAGATCGTCATCTCGACCATCGAAATCCAGCTTACCCAGGCACCTCCAGCTCGACGCACGCAGCCCTGGCGCATCGCTACACTGCGCCCCTCACCGGGCGATTAGCTCAGTTGGTTAGAGCGCCGCTCTGATAAGGCGGAGGTCCGTGGTTCGAATCCACGATCGCCCATTCCTTCCGGTGACGCGCCCCGGTTACGCCAAGACGGCGCGCACGCGGGCAGCAGTCATCGGGGCCTCGCGGATGCGGACACCGGTCGCGTCGAAGAAGGCGTTCGCGATCGCCGCCGGCACGGGTGCCTGGAGCGGCTCGCCGGAGCCGGTGGGGGCGAGGTCGGTGCGCTGGACGAGCGTCGTCGCGACGTTGGGGTGGTCGCGGAAGCGAAGGATGGGGTAACTCGACCAGTCGAGCGCCAACGAGCGGCTGCGGCCGAAGCGCACCTGCTCGAGGAGCGCGCGGCTCGTCGCCATCACGAGGTTGCCCTCGAGCTGGTTGCGGATCCCGCCCAGGTAGACGGCCAGCCCGGCGACCTGGGCGGCGTAGAGCTGCTGCACCGTGATCTTCCCGGTGCGCCGGCTCACCTGGATCTCGGCGACAGCGGCGGCCTGCGAGCCCGAGAAGCCGCCGATCGCGATGCCGCGGCCGGTGACGACATCGCCCCGCTCGAGGCGCGAGGCGGCAACGCGCGGCTCCCAGTGGGCCAGCTCTGCCGCCGCAACGAGCACATCGCGCCACTGGCCGATGCCGTCGTTCACCTGCTGCGCCGTCGCATTCTCGAGGCGGAAGAGATACGGGTCCATCCCCGCCGCATGCGCGAGCTCGTCGATCAGCTGCTCGCAGGCGAACGTCGTCTGCGGCGCATGCGGGCCGCGGAGCGCCGACGTGCGGAAGTAGTTGTCCTCGACCGGGAGCGACTTGCCGACGATCCGGACGTTCGGGATGTCGTACTGCGTGCCGGCGTTCGCGGTCGCTGCGCCCGCCATGCCGTCCGTGAAGAGGGGCTGCCCGACGTTCTGGGTGGTCGCGTCGACGAGCATCGACATCTCGGGGATCGCGTACGCCGTGTAGTCGAACGCGAGGAGCTTGCCGTTCGCGTCGGCGGCGGCACGCGCGTCACCGAGAATCGCCGGGCAGTAGTTGTCCCAGCCGTTCTCGTCCCAGCGCATGAACTGCAGCCGCACGGGCGCCCCCGCGAGCTGCGACATCACCGCGGCCGCTTCACCGGTGTCATAGCGGGCAGGGCTGTTCCCGAACGAGCTCGCGCCCTCCCAGTACTGGACACGGATCTGGTCGAGCGGCAGGCCGAGGAGCGACTGGAGCTTGAGCCGCATGGTGTACGCGTCCTGCGTGTTCGCCATGACGATCGCGCCGGAGGGGCCGACGTCGGCCACGGCACAGCTCGGGCCGATCGGCATGTGGCCCTGGTAGTCGTAGGCGTAGGTCGCGGCAACCGTGTGCGCCGCAACCGCAACGGCTGCGTCGACGTCGCCGATGCTCACCTGCACCCGCGCAGGCACCTCGCCGGCCGCTTCGAAGGCGCGCATCGAGGCGAAGAGGTTGCCGTCGCCCGAGATCTCCGGCGGATCGCGGTAGACGACCCGCAGCGCGGACGCGGCCTGGATCGCGTCGTACTCCACGCTCGCGACGACACCGACGAAGTCGCCGCGGCGGACGACGCGGGCGTCGCCGATCGTCGCAAGGGCGCTGTCGTCGATCGAGACGACCCCGGCCGCGCTTCCCGCCCCGTAGGCGCCCTGGCCGAGGGGCCGGACGACGCGCCCGTGGAGCATCCCGGGCACACGGAGGTTGTGCACGTAGGTGTACGTCCCGGTGACCTTGGCGGGGATGTCGATCCGCGGGACGTCCGCGATCCCGACCAGGCGGTAGTCGGCGACCGGCTTCGACGGCGCCACCCCCGGCCCGAGGTAGACCTGCGCCATCGGCACCGAGAAGAGCCGCCCGCCGACGAGCTCCGCATAGGAGACCGAGCCGGCCGGCGAGGAGACGACGCCCGCCGCCGTGGTCAGCGACCCGACCGGCACGCCGAGCCGCGCCGACGCGAGCGCGAGCAGGGCCTGACGCGCGGTCGCGGCGGCGCTGCGCAGCATCGGGCCGGCTGCCGCGATCGAGCTCGAGCCGATCGTCCCGCTCGAGTCCGGGGTCACGTTCGTGTCGTGGCGGACGAAGATCAGCGAGCCGAGCTCGACGTCGAGCTCCTCCGCCGCGAGGATCAGCAGGCCGGTGCTCGACCCCTGCCCGAGCTCGACACGTCCGGTCTTGACCGAGACCGTGCCGTCGGCGTGCACGGCAAGGTACGAGTCGACCTGCGCCGGATCCGGAGGGCCCGACGAGGCGAAGGGGGAGACAGGTGCAGCTCCGGCAGGACCGGTCGCAACCCGGGCGAGGCTCGGCCAGACGACGAGCGCGCCGCCCGCGGCGAGAAACGACCGGCGGGAGAGCGTCCGGCTCACGGTCTCAGGAGCTCGTGACGGTGAAGGCGTGGCTCTTCGTCCCGAGGGTCGAGTAGAAGAGCCAGCGGCCGGGCGTGAGCGTGACGGTGATCGTGTGCGTGCCGATGAAGCCGACGCCGCTCCCGAGCACCGGCTCCTTGGTCGCGCCGCGAATCGTGAAGCCGTCCTTGCGATCCTTGTCCGTGACGGCCAGCTTGTAGCGGCCCTTGGCGAGCTTCGTCACCGCCTTGCCCTTGAACGCGAGCGTGACGACGCCGGTCGCGCCGACCGTGCCCTTCAGCGTCCCCTTCAGCGCGGCCGGGGCCTGGGAGGCGATCGGCGTCGTCGAGGTCGCGCTGCCGGAGTTGCTCGACTGGAGCGGCTGCGTCGGCGGAGCCGTGCTCGCGCCGGTCGTCGGCGCCGCTGCCGTCCCGCTCGTCTGGAACGTCCAGGTCGTCCCCGGCCGCATGTTGTCGAAGTAGGTGTACGTCGAGTTCGCCTGGAAGGTCTCGGCCCAGTTCTCGGAGACCTCCTCGCCGAAGGACATGTTCGAGACGAGGCTGACCCCCGGCCCCTGGAGGTCGAAGGTGACGTCGGAGACACCCGCCGAGTCGTCCAGGTAGAGGTTGTAGGTGCCGTAGGGGATCACCGTCGGCGCGCCGCTCGTGGTGCCGACCTGCGTGCCGTTCGGCTGGAACATGATCGCTGTCTTGTTCTGGCTGAAGACCACGGTGAGCCCGGGATTGTCGGACTCGGCGGCCGTTGCCGTGCCTCCAGCCGCGGCGACGGCGCCGGTGAGGGCCGCGAGAGTCACGACAGCCCACGCTGCCTTCCGAAGCCCAACCACGCTCGGAGTTGTATAGCGCAGCCCCGGGAGAATGCCTAGGTAGCTGCGTATTAAGCGAGCGAGCGGAGCAGCCGGTCGAGCGTCTCGGCGAGCTCCTCGAGGTCGTGCTCGTCCTCGAAGGCCAGCTCCACCTTGCCCGGAGCAATCCGTGTCTCGCAGCCGGTGAGGCGCTTGAGGCCTTCCTTGACCCGCGCGGCGAGCGCCGGGTCGACGTGCGTCTTCGTCCGCGGCTTCGTGCGGGCCCCCGACCAGCGGGCAGCACGCTCGGCGGCACGAACCGACATGCCCTGCGCCACGATCTTGCGGGCGAGGCGCCGCCGCTCGGCCTGGTCGGGCACGGCGAGGACAGCCCGGGCGTGACCTTCCGAGAGCTCGCCCCGCTCGACCATCGCGAGGACGTCGTCGGGGAGGTCCAGGAGCCGGAGCTTGTTCGAGATCGCGGGCTTCGACCGGCCCACACGCTCGGCGACGTCGCCGAGCGAGAGGTCGAACTCGTCCATCAGGACCGCGTAGCCGCGCGCCTCTTCGATCGGGGAGAGGTTCTCGCGGGCGACGTTCTCGACGAGGCCGAGGAGCAGCGTGTCGCGGTCGTCGGACTCGCGGATGACGGCGGGGAGCGTGGCGACCCCGGCCTCGCGTGCGGCACGCCACCGGCGCTCGCCGGCGATCAGCTCGTACCCGCCCTCGAGCCGCGGGCGGATCAGCACGGGCTGGATGACCCCCTGCGAACGAATCGAGTCGGCGAGGCCGGCCGTCGTCTCGTGGTCGAAGCGGCGCCGCGGCTGGCGCGGGTTCGGGTGGATCTGCTCGGTCGGGACGTGGGCGAGCTCGGGCGTGCCGCCGCCGATCAATACCTCGAAGCCCCGGCCGAGCCCCCTGCGGGCCGGAGGGGTGGGGCTAGCGGCGTTCGACAAGCTCCATCGCCACCTTCCAGTAGGCTTCGGCGCCGCGCGAGGCCCGGTCGTAGTAGGTGATGGGCACGCCGTGGCTCGGCGCCTCGGCGACGCGGACGGAGCGCGGAACGACGGTGTCGAAGACGAGGTTGCCGAAGTGCCGGCGCACCTCGCGCTCGACGTCGGCGGAGAGGTTCGTGCGCGCGTCGCTCATGGTGATCAACACGCCGCCGACGACCAGGCGCGGGTTGAGACGCGTCTTGACGAGGTTGATCGACTGCATCAGCTGCGCAAGGCCTTCGAGCGCGTAGTACTCGGCCTGGACCGGCACGACGACCCGATCCGAGGCAGCGAGCGCGTTCACGGTCAGCGGCCCGAGCGACGGCGGGCAGTCGAGCAACACGAAGTCGTAGCCCTCGACGTTCGCGAGCGACTCGGCGAGGTAGCGCTCACCGTCCTCGAGGCGCGAGAGCTCCACGGCAGCACCGGCGAGCTCGGGCTTCGACGGGATCAGGAAGAGGTTCTCGAACGCGGTCGGCTGCGCGAGCTCGGCGATCGGGGCGCCGTCGAGCAGGTCGTAGCTCGAGGTGGTCGTTGCCTTCACGCCGAGGCCCGACGAAGCGTTCGCCTGCGGATCGAGGTCGATCACGAGGGCGCGCTCGCCCGCCTCGGCCAGACAGGCCGCGAGGTTGACGGCCGTTGTCGTCTTGCCGACGCCGCCTTTCTGGTTCGCGAATGCGTAGACCTTGGCCGCCACGACCGCCAATTCTCGCTGTCGCGCCGGATGGCGCGCCGCCGGCCCTACGGGAGCGGACGTTTCTTCGCGACGCCCACGCGCCGCGGAAAGCCGGCGGGCGTCGGACCCGTCTTCTCGAGGACGACGAGGCCCGGCAGACCGGCGACCCGTCGCGCCGCGAGCCGCTCGGCGACACGGTCGACGTGGTCGAGATCCACCGTCTCGCCGACCCAGAGGATCGCCGCACCGCCGGGCCGGACGAGCGGCAGCGTCCACTCGGCCGCGACGGGGGGATGCGCCAGCGCCTTCGCGGCCGCGACGGCGGCCCAGTCGGTCTCCTGCTCCTCGACGCGCCCCCAGACGACGCGGGCGTTCGGCGGGACCCACTTCTCGAGGAACGCGCACTTGCGACGCTCGGCCTCGAGCAGCACGAACTCCGTCTCCGGCAGCGCGACCGCGAGCGGGATCCCCGGCGAGCCACCGCCGGAGCCGACGTCCACGACCGGGCCGCCGTAGCGCGCCACGAGGTCGGCGGCGCGCAGCGCGTCGTCCACCAGGAACCGCGTGGCGTCTGCGAGCGAGAGAGCGGTCAGGCCGGGCGTGCGGACGAGCGCAGCGAGCCAGGCGTCAAGCGGGGAGGACGACGACACGGCGGTTCGGCTCGTCTCCCTCGCTGGTCGTGCGCACATCCTCGCGGTCGGCGAGGACCATGTGGACGAGCTTGCGCTCCGGGGCGCTCATCGGCTCGAGCTCGATCGGCCCGCCCGCCCGCAGTGCGTCGGCGGCGGCGTCCAGCGCGAGCGACTCGAGGGTCCGGCGGCGCCGGTCGCGGTAGCCGGACGCGTCGACGACGATCTCGCGCCGCTGATCCTCGGCCACCCCACGGGCGGCGATCGCCCCGACGAGGGTTTGCACCGCATCGATGGTCTGGCCGTGGCGGCCGATGAGGAGCCCCAGATCCGGGCCCTCGCAGGTCACCTCGATCCGCTCGTCGGTCTCGGACACGGTCACCTGGCTCGGGAGTCCCAGCCCAATGGTCACCTGCTCGACGATGCTGCGCAGGCGCGCCGCCAGGTTGCTCTCGTCGCCGGCCGCCGCGGCAGCACCGCGCGCGGCCGTCGCGACCACGGACGCGGGGATGAAGCCGACTCCGAGCAGGCCGCGCTTCCCCTCGTGGACCACCTGGTACTCCACGCTCTCGCGGTCGAAGCGCGGATCCAGGCGCTCGAGCACCTGCAGGGCGTGCACCTTCGCCTCGGCGACCGTCTCGCCGGTGGCCTCCACCGACAGGCGGTCGCTCACCGCTTCGGGCCGCTCTTCTTGCGCCGGACGCGCCGCGGAACCTGCGGGGCCGCCGGCGTCTGCTTCGCCGCGGGCACGACAGCCGGTGCGACCTCGGCGGGTGCCGTCCGTGACGAGCGCTTCGGGCCGGAGGCGACCGGCTTCGCGCCGGGAGCGGGCTTCGGGACGAGGCGGCGGGTGACGACACCCTGGCCGACCGTCCACAGGTTCGTGGTCACCCAGTAGAGGACGAGACCCGTGGGGAAGTGCGCGATGACCGAGATGAAGACGAGCGGCATCACCATCATCACCCTCCGCTGCGTCTTGTCCATCGTCGCGGACATGAAGAACGTCGAGAGCACCTGGCTGCCGGCGTAGATCGCGAGGAGGATGTAGCCCGACCAGTGCGAGTCGGCCTTGGCGGCGATGCTCGGGACGATGTGCAGCCAGGAGAGGTCGGCGTTTGCGGGCAGGTTCTTGTTGAAGTGCTTCAGCACCAGGTAGAGCGAGAAGAACACCGGGAGCTGCGCGACCATCGGGAGACACGACGCCGCCGGGTTGACGTTGTTCTCCTTGTAGAACTTCATCGTCTCTTCGTTCAGCTTCGTGCGGTCGCCCTTGTACTTGCGCTGGATCTCCTTGAGCGCCGGCAGATGCCGCTGCATCGCCTGCATCGAGTGGATCTGGCGAACGGTGAGCGGGACGAGGAGGATCCGGACGAGGATCGTCGTCGCGACGATCGCCCAGGCCCACGGCAGGTGGAGGTTGTAGTGGAAGCGGTCGAGGAGCCAGCGGACGGCGTCCTCGAGCGGCTGCAGGATGCTGAAGAGGGGCAAGGAGCTCATGCGTAGTCCACGCCGCCGTGCGACCAGGGGTTGCAGCGCAGCACGCGCCAGGCAGCCTTGGCCGAGCCCTTCGCGAGGCCGTCCTTGTGCAGCGCATCGAGCGCGTACTGCGAGCAGCTCGGGTGGTACTTGCAGGTGCCGGGCCGCACGAACAGGCCGAAGCTGTAGCGATAGGCGTAGACCAGCACGATCCCCGCGTCCTTAGGGGTGACCGTCTTCATCGTGCTGCCGCCTCGGTGCCGACGCGGGAGAGCACCTCGGTCACCCGCTCGACCAGCCAGCCGTGGCCACGCGCCTCGGCGGACTCGGGCAGGCCCTTGCGGACGACGAGGACGTAGTCGCTCGACTCGGAGATCGCGTCGCCGGCAAGCAGCTCGCTCCAGATCTCGCGCAGCTGCCGCTTGATCCGGTTGCGGACGACGGCGTTGCCGGCAGCCTTCGGGACGGCAAGACCGAGGCGCGGGTCGCCCTCGGGCTCCTCACGTGCGAACCAGTAGAGCGTCAGGAATCGCGTCGAGACGGAGCGTCCGTGCCGGTAGACCGCATCGAAGTCGCGCGAACGCGAGAGTCGGTTCTTGCGCTGCACCCTACGCGGAGAGGCGCTTGCGGCCCTTCGCGCGGCGGCGCTTGAGAATCATCTGGCCGGCACGCGTCGACATGCGGGCACGGAAGCCGTGCTTCTTCTTCCGCCTGCGTACGTTTGGCTGATAGGTGCGCTTCATGCTCGAAGAGGTGGTGGGCGAACCGGGTTCGGCTCGACCGCGGGCCAGTATAGACGGACCCCTTCGACCCGGCGTTGTCCACAACCGCCCCGAGGCGAAAAGTCGTGGAAACTGCGGCAGGCGTGACGAACCGGTTACGCGCTTTCCACACCTGTGGAGAGAGGTGTGGAGGAGCAGTAAATCCCTGGAAATCGCCGCTTTACAGGGCTACTGCAGCCCCCGTGGACAGGGCCGAACGCGCCGCGGTGACGCTGCTATTGTCGCCGTCCGGACTAGGGGCGAGGAGCAGGCAAAGCACGTGGATCACCAGAGTGAGCTGACAGCAGAGGGCCTGTGGGAGGACGTCTCCGAACGTCTGCGCGGGTCGTTGAACGTGAAGACGTTCGACAACTGGTTCGGTGAGGTCCGTCCCGCCGAGCTCGACGCGGAGACCTTCGTCCTCGCCGTCCCGAACGACTTCACGCGGGAGTGGATCGACGGGCACTTCGTCGAGCTGATCCGCGCCGCGATCAAGGAGACGACAGGTGCCGAGCGACGGCTGAAGCTGATCGTGCGCGAGCCGCCCACGGTGGCTGCCGCTCCTGCCGCGCCGGCGCCGAGCGGTGCGCCGAGTGTCGAGACGGCGTTCCTCGAGGCCGCCGGCCCGGTACCCACTCCGCCCCGTGCGGGCGGCGGCAGCATCAACCCGAAGTACACCTTCGACTCGTTCGTCATCGGCTCGTCGAACCGCTTTGCGCACGCTGCCGCCCTCGCGATCGCCGAAGCGCCCGCCCAGTCGTGGAACCCGCTCTTCATCTACGGCCACACCGGGCTCGGCAAGACGCATCTGCTGCACGCGATCGCCAACTACATCGACCAGCACTCCTCGAACCTCTCCGTCTGTTACGTGACCTCGGAGACGTTCATGAGCGACTTCATCAACTCGATCCGCGACAAGCGGATGGAGGGGTTCAAGCAGCGCTACCGCGCCTACGACGTCCTGCTCGTCGACGACGTCCAGTTCTTCGAGCACAAGGAGCGGATCCAGGAGGAGTTCTTCCACACGTTCAACTCGCTCCACGAGGCCGGCCGGCAGATCGTGATGAGCTCCGACCGCCCGCCGCGCGACATCGCGACGCTCGAGGATCGGCTCCGGTCGCGCTTCGAGTGGGGCCTGATCACCGACATCCAGCCGCCCGACCTCGAGACGCGGATCGCGATCCTCCGCCGCAAGGTGATGGTCGACGGGATCGAGATCGACGACACCGAGGTGCTCACCTTCATCGCAAGCCGCGTGACGACCAACATCCGCGAGCTCGAGGGAGCGCTCACACGCGTCGTGGCCTTCTCGGGCTTCACGGGCCGCGTCATGGACGTCGAGCTCGCGCAGACCGTGCTCCGCGACGTCTTCCCCCAGGGGGAGGCGCAGACCGTCTCGATCGACCGGATCCAGCAGATCGTCTGCGACCGCTTCAGCGTCAGCCTGGAGGAGCTCGTCGGCGACCGGCGCTCGCAGAACATCGTCTACCCGCGGCAGGTCGCCATGTACCTCTCGCGCGAGCTGACGGACTCGTCGCTCCCGAAGATCGGCAAGGAGTTCGGCGGCCGCGACCACACGACCGTGATCCACGCGACGTCCAAGATCGCACGTCTGATTCGTGAGGACAGATCTGTGTACAACCTCGTCCAAGAACTCACAGCTCGCATCAAGCAGGCGCGCTGAGACCATGACCCTGTTGAAGACCCCGAATCCGTCCCCGTCCGGTCCCCCAGCGAAAATGGCTCTGCGGCAGGTGCTCGAGGCAGTTGTCCCCGTATCCACAGCCCCTACGTACTACTGCTGGTCTTCTTAAGAGATGATTGATTCAGAACCAGTGACAAGCGGCCTGTTGAAGCTCTCCATCGCACGCGATGCACTCGCCGACCGTCTCGGCGTGGTTGCACGCGCCGTCTCGACACGCACGACGGTGCTCGTCCTCGGCGGGATCCACCTCCACGCCGAGTCCGGCCGCCTCGAGCTGTCGGCGACGGACATGGAGCTCTCGCTGCGCGCCTCCGTCGATGCCGCGGTGGCCAGCAGCGGCGACGTGGTCGTTCCCGGGCGCCTGCTGCTCGAGATCGTGCGCGCGCTGCCGGCCGGCGACGTGACGCTCGAGCATCGGCCCGAGGAGGCACTCCTCGAGGTCATCTGTGGATCGGCGAGCTACCGGCTGAACACCTACTCCACCGAAGACTTCCCGCGCCTTCCCGACGTGAGCGGCGCGACGACGCACGCCGTCGAGGCGAAGGCGCTGCTCGCCACCATCGCGCGTGTCGGACGCTCGGCGTCGCGTGACGAGAGCCGGCCGGTCCTCACGGGTGTCCTCGTCCGCTTCGAGCCCGGCAAGCTCGTCATGGCGGCCACGGACTCCTACCGGCTCGCCGTCAAGGAGACCGCTGCCGGCGGCGAGCTCCCCGACCTCGAGGCGATCATCCCGGCCCGCGCGCTGCAGGAGCTCTCGCGCCTGGCCGGCGGTGCCGACGAGATCGGTCTGGCCGTGCTCGACAACCACGTCGCGTTCTCGGCAGGCGGCGCGTGGCTCACGTCCCGCCGCATCGACGGCCAGTTCCCGAACTACCGCCAGCTGATCCCCGAGCAGTTCGAGCACATCGTCGAGCTGCCACGCGAGGAGATCCTCGATGCCGTGCGCCGCGTGGCCCTGATGGCGCAGCGCAACTCGCCGATCCGCGTGCGCTTCTCGACGGGCGAGATCACCGTCTCGGCGCAAACGCAGGATGTCGGCGAGGCCCGCGAGTCGCTGCCGGCCCCGTTCACCGCCGAGACGCTCGAGATCGGCTTCAACGCCGAGTTCCTGCGGGACGGCCTCGACTCGATCGAGTCGCCGACGCTGCGCTTCAAGCTGATCAGCCCGCTGCGCCCCGCGGTGCTCGAGGGCGAGGGCGACGACTACACCTACCTGATCATGCCGATCAGGCTCGCCGGCTGATCTCGCCGCACTGATCGTCCGCCGCGTCACGCTCCGGAACTACCGCTCGTACGCTGCGCTCGAGTTGCCCCTCGAAGCCGGTGTGGTCGTCGTCGAGGGTGAGAACGGCGCCGGCAAGACAAACCTGCTCGAGGCGATCCACGTCGGGACGCAGGGCTTCTCGCCTCGCGCGCGCAACGACGCGCAGCTGATCCGGTTCGGCGAGCAGGCCGCGGCACTGACGCTCGAGGTCGAGCGTGACCGGACGCGGCATGAGCTGAAGGTGTCGCTCGTCACGGGGGAGGGCCGCTCGGCGACGCTCGACGGAGGCCGGCTCGCATCGGCCGAGCTCCTGCGGCGCGACTTCCCCGCGCTCGTCTTCACGCCGGACCGGCTCGCGGTCGTCAAGGGGGGGCCTGCCGCTCGCCGTGCGTACTTCGACCGCGTTGCCTCGCGGCTCTTCCCCGCCCGCGCCGGCATCCCCCAGGACTACGCGGCCGCCCTCGCCCAGCGCAACGCGGGCCTGCGTCGCGTGCAGCTCGGGCTCTCTGACCGCGGCTCGCTGGAGCCCTGGACCGCGCGGGTGTCGGCGCTCGGAGCGGAGTTGATCGCACTGCGTGTCGCCACGCTGGAGGCGCTTGCCGCCGGATTCGCAGCGGCGGCCGGGGAGCTGGGCCTGCCGGAGGGAACGCTGGCCTACGAGGGCGAGGCAGCGGCTCTCGCAGCGTACGACGCTCGGCTTGCGCAGGACGTGAGCCGCGGGTCGACGGGGCTCGGGCCGCACCTCCACGACGTGCGGATCTCCTCGGCGTCGCGGGAGCTCCGCCCGTACGGCTCGCAGGGCGAGCAGCGGCTCGCACTCCTCGCACTCCTCCTCGCCGAGGTCGAGCTGCTGCCCGGCGGCCCGCTGCTCCTCCTCGACGACGTCCTCTCCGAGCTCGACGGCCGCCGCCGGGAGGTGCTCGCGGCTAGGTTGACGGGTGTCGAGCAGACCGTGATCACGACGACCCACCGCTCCCTTCTCCCCGCCGAGCCCGCCCAGGTCGTGTCCGTCACGCCCGGACGCGCCGTCTGATGGAGAGCCTCGGCCGCAATGTCCGCCTCGAGCTCTCGCGCTTCGGTCCGCAGGAAGGGCTCGCCGAGATCGTCGAGGCCTGGACCGCTGCCGTCGGGGAGAACGTCGCGCGGAACGCGTGGCCGGCGCAGCTCGGACGGGACGGGACGCTCCGTGTCCACACGACCGACTCGATCTGGGCGTTCGAGCTCGGCCATCGGGCCGTGGAGCTCGCCGAGCGCCTCGGCGTCCCGAAGGTCGCATTCGTTCCCGGCGCGTTGCCGACGGCGACGACGGAGCCCCCGCCGGTGCACGTCCCCGCACCAACGCCCGCCGAGGCCGCCGAGGCCGCCTCCGTCGCCGACGCGATCGAGAGCGAAGAGCTGCGCGACAGCGTCCGGAGAGCGGTCATGCTAGGCCTTGCTCCGCACCGCTCAGACCGCCCGGTCTGATTTAGTTTCTGACGTCGGATAAA
>CAIYXH010000271.1 GCA_903930195.1 uncultured Actinomycetes bacterium
AGGCCTTCCTGGTGCCCGCCGGCGACAACGCGAAGGACGCCCGCAAGGTCGCCGGAAACCTCCGCATCATCCCGGTCAAGACCTTCGCCCAAGCGTTGCAAGCTCTGGCAACACTCGCGAAGTCCCGCTGAGCGGACGCCGTTCGAGCCCCGTCCGAAAGGGTGCGGAAACTGCGCGTATTCTCTCGCGGCAACGCTTGATCGGGGTCCTGGCGTCCGTAGGATCGCCATTCGCTGATGCCGTCCTCTTCCGCCCGCTCGAGCTCCCCGACGCCCACCTGCCAGGACTGTTACTTCCACCGACGCGGACTCTGCGCGTTGGCGCTGGAGCGGCCGTGCCCGACGTTCCGGGCCGCAGGTTGGGCGATGACCGCGCCGCCCGCACAGGCTCAGCTCGTCCCTCGGCCGTACCTCGGCCGCGCCGCGACGGTCTAGGCGACGGCGGCTGCGAGCCGCGCGACACCTTCGTCGATCTCGTCGGGCGAGACGTAGCTGTAGGCGAGCCGCATGCTCCCCGGCAGGCCGCCGAAGTCCGTTCCGAGCACGGCGGTCACGCCCTGCGCACGCTCGAGCACGCCCTTCGCGATCACGCCGGGCGGCAGCTCGAGCCAGGTGAAGTAGCCGCCCTCCGGCTTCGACCAATGTGCGCCCGTCCCGCCGAAGTGCTTCTCGAGCGCGGCCAGCATCGCGTCGCGCCGCTCGCCGAGAAGCTTCTTCACCTTGACGAGGTTCGGCTCGAAGTAGCCGCGGCTGATGAACTCGTAGATCGTCGCCTGGCCGAGGAGCACCGGCGAGATGTAGGTCGAGTTCGCCGACTCGATCAGGTCGTGCGCGAGCTCGGGCGGCAGGATCGTCCAGCCGACCCGTAGGCCCGGCGCGATCGTCTTCGAGAACGAGGAGGTATAGATCGTCCGCTTGTCCGAGAGGTCGAAGTAGGCAGGGACGGACGCGCCCTCGAAGCGCACGAGGCCGTAGGGGTCGTCCTCGACGATCTGGAGGCCATGGGAGTCCGCGACGTTGAGGATCGCCTGGCGGCGCTCCACGGGAGCCGTGCGGCCGCTCGGGTTCTGGAAGGTCGGGATCGTGTAGAGGAACGCCGGGTTCTGATGCATCCGCAGCTGCTCCTCGACCGCCTGCGCCGAAAGGCCCTGGTCGTCCATCTCGACGGGAACCACCGTGGAGCCCTTCGAGAGCAGGATCTTCAGCGGCCGGTCGTAGGTCGGCGACTCGACGAACACCGTCTGGCCGCGGCCGAGGCGCTCGGCGAGGAGCACGAAGCCCTGCAGGCCGCCGTTCGTGACGATCACCTGCGCCGGGTGCACGCGGAACCAGTCGGCGATCAGCTCGCGGAGCGGCGAGTAGCCCGCACCGGTGCCGTACGAGAGGATTGTCTTGCCGTCGCGTTCGAGCACCGCGCGCGCGCATTCGGCCAGCTCGTCCACCGGCAAGCACTCCGGTGCCGGCACGCCCCGTGCGAAAGAGATCACGTCCATGGCGTCCGAGCCTAGCGACCCGCGGCAGCGACGAGAGCGGCGACCTCGGTCGGCGTCGTGCCGACGGCGATGCCGACGGCCTCGAGCGCCTCCTTCTTCGCCTGCGCGGTGCCCGACGTCCCGGAGACGATCGCGCCCGCGTGGCCCATGGTCTTCCCCGGCGGCGCCGAGAACCCGGCGATGTAGGCGAAGACGGGCTTGGTCATCGACTCGGCGACGAAGCGGGCCGCCTTCTCCTCCTCGTCGCCGCCGATCTCGCCGACGAGCACCACGCGCTCGGTTTCGGGATCGGCCTCGAAGCGGGCGAGCACGTCGACGAACGACGAGCCCGCGATCGGGTCGCCGCCGATGCCGACGACCGTCGAGTTGCCCAGGCCGAGCTGGGCCAGCTCGTAGCCGATCTGGTAGGTCAGCGTCCCCGAGCGGGAGACGAGGCCGATCGTCCCCTCGGCGTAGACCTCGGCCGGCATGATCCCGACGTTCGCCTTGCCGGGCGAGAGCACGCCGGGACAGTTCGGGCCGACGAGCGTCGTCCCGAGCGTCCGCAGGTAGGCGTGCAGCCGGAGCATGTCGTGCACGGGCACGTGCTCGGTGATGCAGACGATCGTCTCGATCCCGGCATCGGCGGCCTCGTAGACCGCGTCGGCCGCGAAGCGCGCGGGCACGAAGACGAGCGAGGTATTCGCGCCCGTCGCCTCGCGCGCCGCGACGACCGTGTCGAAGACGGGCACGCCGTCGACGTCCTGGCCGCCCTTGCCGGGCGTGACCCCGGCGACGACGTTCGTCCCGTAAGCCCGGTTGCGCAGCGCATGGAAGCGCCCCTCGCTGCCCGTGAGGCCCTGCACGACGAGCCGGGTGTCCTTGTCGACCAGGATCGCCATCAGCCGGGCTGCTTCTCCGTGCGGTAGACGCGGTAGTCGTAGACCCAGTCGCTGCCGCGCGTCACCGGGGCGAGCAGCTCGCGGACGCGGTCGGCGGTCGCGCCCTCGCAGTTCGTGCGGGCAAGCCAGGAGTCCATGTCGAGCAGCTCCTCGAACGCCTGCACCTCGACGACGGCCAGGCCGGCGCCGGCGAAGAGCTCGCGCCACTCGGCCTCGCTGTAGTGACGGACGTGCGACGGGTCGCGGAGCCGTTCGGCCTCCTCGATCTCGTCGGACGTCCAGACGGCGTCCTGCAGCAGCACCGCCGACTTGGCGACCCGCCCCAGCTCGCGCACGGCCTGCGCAATGTCGCTGAAGTGGTGCGCGGCACGGCGGCAGGTGACGACGTCGAAGCTCGCGTCGGCGAACGGGATGTCCTCAGCGGAGCAGACGACGTCGGGCTGCATGCCAGGCGCCGGATCGGAGCTCGTGACGGTGAGCCCGGCCTCGCGGAGCCGACGGGCGACATGCCCGCCACCGGTGGCAACGTCGAGCGCGGTGGCATACGGCGCAGCCCACTCGGCCATGAGCTCGAGGTCGGGGCCCTCCGTGAACACCTTGCTCGTCCGGTAGGCGTCGGCGCGCTCGTTCCACGGGTCGGTCATCGCTGCTCCTTCGTCGTTGCTGATCGGGAAAGCTCCACGGCGCGGGTCGCGGCCTCGAGCATGGTCGGGGCGACCACGAGGCCGTCGCGCGCAGCCTCGGCGAGGATCGCGCGGCCTGCGACGGCATTCGTCCCATCGAGGCGCACCACCACAGGAACCGTGAGGCCGAGCTGGTCGAGCGCGGCGAGCAGGCCGTGCGCGACCTGGTCGCAGCGCACCATTCCGCCGAAGACGTTGAAGAAGACCGAGCGCACGGCGGGGTCGCGCGTGACGACGTCGAGGCAGGTGACGACCCACTCGACCGAGCCTCCCCCGCCGCCGATGTCGCAGAAGTTCGCGGGCGTCCCCCCGGCGAACACGACCAGGTCGACGGCCGACATGGCGAGCCCGGCGCCGTTCGAGAGGATCCCGACAGAGCCGTCGAGCTTGACGTAGGTGACTCCCTGCTTCCGTGCGTAGGCCTCGAGCGGATCGCCGTCGGTCGCGTCGCGCTGGGCCGCGAGCTCCGGGTGGCGCGCGAGCGCGGCGTCGTCGATCGTCACCTTGGCGTCGAGGGCGAGCACGGAGCCGTCGTCGGTGACGACGAGCGGGTTGATCTCGCAGAGGAGCGCGTCGCTCTCGACGAAGCAGCGGTAGAGCCGCTCGACGATCGCGGCGATCTGCGCCCGCGTCTCGTCGTCCTCGACCCGCGCGAGCAGCTCGCGGACGTGATGCTCGCGCAGCCCTTCGAGCGGCTCGACGTGCACGCGCACGAGCGCGTCCGGGTCGCGTGCGGCGACCTCCTCGATCTCGACGCCGCCCTCGGTCGTGAACATCAGCAACGGCTGCTTGGCGCCACGGTCGAGCGTGACGGAGAGGTAGTGCTCCCGCGCGATCGGCGCGGCCCGCTCGACCCAGACCGTGCGCACGACATGGCCGCGGATGTCGAGCCCGAGGATCCGCTCGGCCGCGGCCTCGACCTCGTCGGGACTCGTCGCGACGGCGATCCCGCCTGCCTTGCCGCGTCCGCCCGTCAGCACCTGGGCCTTCACCGCGACCGTGCCGCCAAGCGCCTCGGCGGCCGCGCGGGCCTCCGCCGGGGTCGTCGCGAGACGGCCCCGCGCGACGGGGATGCCGAACTGCTCGAAGAGCTGCTTGCCCTGATGTTCGAGGAGATCCATCAGGCCTTGACTCTAGAGGGCGTATGCTCGGTAAGCCGTGACCTTCGCCGACCAGCTCACTCTGGCCCGCGCGGCCTCGGCCCCCGTCGTGGTGCTGCTCTTCGCGGTCGACTTCTCAGGCCACGACTACTGGGCGACGATCCTCTTCGGCGTCGCCATGTCGACCGATTGGTTCGACGGCCGTATCGCCCGCCGCTCCGGCCGGACGAGCTCGTTCGGAACGCTGCTCGACCCCGTCGCCGACAAGGTGCTCGTGCTCGGGACGCTCGTGGTGCTGATCGACCAGCACGTCTTCCCGGCTTGGATGGTCGCGGCGATCGTCGGCCGCGAGCTGCTTGTCACGGGCCTCCGCCTCGCAGCGCTGGAGCGCGGCGTCGTGATCGCCGCCCGCGACCTCGGGAAGCTGAAGACGTGGTCGCAGGCGATCGCCGCCGGCGCGGGCGGCTTCGCGGCCGCGGGGGCGTGGGGCCATCCCGTCTCGTGGTGGCTGCTGCTCGTCTCGGTCGCGCTGACGTTGATCTCGGGGCTCGACTACGCCCGCTCGGCGCCGCAGGTGCTGCGCGGCCAGCCCGCCGCGTCGTAAGTCGGGACAGGCCGGAGGCAGTCCCCGAGCTGCGCGGAGAGGGACTGTCTGGCGCTTCGACCGAGACGGACGCCGCACGGCGATGCGCGCTTTTTCGTGGCACTCTGGTGCCGCGCGTCGGACCGAGGAAGCCGACGCCGCCACGTTCCAGGGGAAAGGGGTCTCGATGCTGCGGCGGTCTGTCGCTCTCGTTTGTGTCTGTGTGTGTGCGCTCGCGCCGGCTGCCGCCGCGCGTGCCGCTGCCTCGACGTCCTGGGCAAAGCCCCAGATCAAGACCGTCATCCGCCAGGGGCTCTTCCGGGCGAGCGCCGCGACCTTCCGCCCGCAGGATCCGCTGACGCGCGGCGTGCTCGCCCACGCAATCGCGAAGCTGACCGCGACGCCGCAGACGCGCGCGATCGTCGGCCCGAACACGCCGGTGACGATGGAGGAGCTCGACCGCAAGCTCGTGCGCGCCCTCGGCCTCGGCGATGCCGCCTACCGCTTCTACCTCGGCGCGCGCAAGGCGGGCCTCCATCCGCCGAAGCGCTTCGGCACCGAAGCGGTCGCGCGCATCCTGGGCCTGCGCCTGAACCATCCGGCGAACGAGGACAACCTCGAGCTCGACCCGCAGCAGACCGCGACCCGCGCCGAGGCTGCCTACTCCCTGGCGCAGATCGTCGGCTTCCGGCGGAGCGAGCTGCCGAGCTGGACGCAGCCGGGCGACACCTCACAGCCGCAGCAGCACGAGTGGTCGTGGCACGGTGGCGGCGGGCATCACTTCCGCTTCCCACAAGCGACCTCGACGAGCGACTTCGCCTCGACCTGGGAGGTCGAGAGCGCGAAGCAGGACGCGCTCGACTTCACGCTGCCGACGCTCAACCGCTGGCAGAAGAAGATCGTCGGCACTGCGTTCTCCTACATCGGCTACCCGTACGTCTGGGGCGGCACCGGGCAGGGCACGCCGGGCTTCGACTGCTCGGGCTTCGTCTGGCGCGTCTACAAGCTGACGAGCTACGCGGGAGAGGGCGACCTCGCGAGCACCCTGCGCGGCCGGACGACGTACGAGATGAGCGGTGAGGTCGGCCGCCCGAAGCGCGTCAGCTTCAAGAAGCTCCAGCCGGGCGACGTCCTCTTCTTCGGTAAGGGGCCGAGCTCGTCGCCGTCGGTCGTCGACCACACGGGGATCTATCTCGGCAACGACTGGTTCATCCAGTCGTCCGGCTACGGCGTCGCGGTCGCGAAGCTCGACGGCTGGTACCGCTCCTCGTTCGCGTGGGCTCGCCGCCCCTTGCACGAGGCGGGCCTAGAGTAAGAGGCGTGCCGAACGTCGACGATCCCGCCTTCGAGCCGCGCGACCATCCGGGGTTCAGCGCCCGCCGCGCGCGCCTCGGCTACGAGCTCGGCTGCGAGCGGCTCGGGATCAGCGCCTGGGAGATCGATCCCGGCCAGGCCGCCTACCCGTACCACGCGCATCTGACCGAGGAGGAGCTCGTGATCGTCCAGCGCGGGACGCCGAGCCTGCGCACGCCGGAGGGCTGGCGCGAGCTCGCCGAGGGTGAGGTCGTCCGCTTCCCGCGTGGCGAGGCGGGCGCGCATCAGCTCGTGAACCGCACGAGCGAGCCCGTGCGGTTTCTCGCGGTCTCGACGAACGGCGATCCCGACATCGTCCTCTACCCCGACTCCGGCAAGGTCGGCGCCGCCGAGCGGAACCCCGACGGCTCGGGCTTCTGGAAGTTCTTCCGGATGGACGACGCCGTCGAGTACTGGCACGGCGAGACACCACCCGAGCTCCCGGACTGACGTGGCAGAGTAGGGCCATGGACGCCGACCGCTCGACCATCTGGCCCTACGACGCAAACGGCGAGCCCGGCGACTTCTTCTACGCGCGGTACGCGCACCCGACCGGTGCGGCCGCCGAGGCGAAGCTCGGCGCCCTCGACGGCGGCGACGCGCTCCTCTACGCCTCGGGCATGGGCGCCGAGACGACGACCATCCTCGCCTTCGCGCAGCCCGGCACGAAGATCGCGCTCGCCCAGGGCGCCTACTTCGGCACCTCGGTGCTGCTCCACGACCTTGCCCGCTGGGGCGTCACGTTCGTCGAGTACGACCAGACCGGCCCGCCGCCCGCCGACGCGGACATCGTCTGGGTCGAGTCGCCCGCGAACCCGCTCCTGACCGTGCCGGACTGGGACGCGCTCCGCGCCCACCCCGGCCTCGTAGTCTGCGACGCGACGGTCTCGACGCCCGTCTATCTGAAGGCGCTCGACGAGGGCGCCGACGTGGTCGTCTACTCGGCGACGAAGTTCCTCACCGGCTCCCACAACGCGCTCCTCGGCGCGACGGTGACCCGCGACCCGGTGAAGACGGCGGCCCTCCGCGAGCTGCGCACCCACGCGGGCATCGTCGCCTCGGCGCAGTCGTCGGCCTCGCTGATCGACGGCCTCGACTCGCTCGAGGAGCGGATGCGCGCGATCACCGTCTCGGCCACCGAGCTCGCGCAGCGGCTCGAGGCGCATCCCGCGGTCACGACCGTGCGCTACCCCGGCTTCTCCGGCCTGATCTCGTTCGACGTGGCCGACCCGCGCATCGTCGAGACGAAGACGCAGACGATCCTGAACGCGACGAGCCTCGGCGGCGTCCGCTCGACGATGGAGAGCCGCCACCGCTGGGAGGGCGACCGGATCCCCGTCGGCCTGCTGCGTCTCTCGGTCGGGCTCGAGCCGGTGGACGAGCTCTGGGCCGATCTCGAACAGGCCCTCGCCCCGACGTAAGGCTGTCTACAGCTTTCTGGGCGCCGGCCGGCCCAAAGCGGGCAGCGCGAGGCGTCCTTGGACGCCGAAATACACCCTTCGGTCAATATCCCTCGCCGCCGCCCGACGGTAGCGTCGGTTCATGCAGGCACTACGAGACCATGACGTGATCACCCCGCGCCAGCGCCAGGTGATCCAGCTGATCGCAGAGGGTCTCTCCAACGAAGAGCTCGGCCACGCACTCGGGATCACGGCCCGGACGGCAAAGGCGCACTGCGATGTCCTCCGGCAGAAGCTCGGCGTCCCGCGCCGGCGACAGATCCCGCTCGCGTATCGACTCTTGACGGGAGACGACCCTCTCGCACAGAGCCTCGCGTCGGCCAGGGCCGACAACGGGGGCTGACGGCAGAGCGTCCGTACCGGATTGCGGTACGGACGCCTCAGCCTTTTTGAGGATGGCCGGGTCCGCGGCACAGGCCTAGCGTGGGCCGTCAGCACTTCGAGCTCGGTGGAGGTTCCACTTGTCGGAAGAGAGAGCCGCCACACGCGGTCGCATGCTTCGCCGCCCACTGGAGCGGCGGCGTCTCCTGGACGCCCTCGATGAGAGCGCCGCTCGCACGCTCCTCCTGCGTGCCCCGGCCGGCTTCGGCAAGACGACGCTCGCGCGGCAATGGACGGCCGACCGGCGCGGCTGGGTCTGGGTCACGCTGCGACAGGCAGATCGCGATGTTGCGACGCTCGCCCGCGACCTCGCAGATGCGTTCGCCGCTGCGGCCGAGGCGAGCTCCGAGAGCTTCGACGAGTTCCTCGCCGCTGTCTCGAGCCCGACGGGTGATGCCCAGCTGGTCGCAGCAACCCTTGCCGACACCATCGCCTGCTCGGGGGTCGGAGGCCTCGTCCTCGACGACTACCACCTGCTTGTCGGCGCGGAGGGCGCCGAAGAGCTGATCGAGACGGTCGTCGACCGCACGACCCTACGGCTGTGTCTCGCCTCGCGCGTTCGACCCACGTGGGTGACGGCGCGAACGATCCTCTACGGAGACGTCAACGAGCTCGGCGCCGAGGAGCTTTGCCTGACAGACGTCGAGGCTGCCGAGATCCTCGCCGGGCTCCCGCGAACGCAGGTCTCCGAGATCCAGGCGCAGGCAGAGGGCTAGCCCGCCCTCGTCGCCCTGGCCGGGCTTGCCGGCGGAACGACGGCGCCGAGCAGCGAGCCGGCGCAGCTCTACGCCTTCTTCGCACAGGAGGTCGTCTATGCCCTCTCCGACGAGGAGATCGACGACCTCTTCACGCTCGCGCTTCTGCCCGACCTCACCGCCGAGAGCCTCCGGCACGCGTTCCCGGAGTCCGCCGATCCCGTCCCGCGAGCCGAGCACGCGCTGGTTCGCGTCGGCAGCGACCTCAACCGCCGCCACCTCCATCCCCTTCTCCGGAACTTCCTGCTCGGACGCCTCCGGCTAGGCCAGCGCGCCGGTGCTCGCACC
>CAIYXH010000272.1 GCA_903930195.1 uncultured Actinomycetes bacterium
CGGCGCCTCGCCGCTGCCGCCGCTCCTCGCCGAGGAGCTGATCCGGCGCACGCCCGACCGCCTCGGCCGGGTGCTCTTCGTCAACACCGGCACCGAGGCCGTCGAAGCGGCGCTCAAGCTCGGCCGCGCCGCCACCAGGCGCCAGCGCGTCGTCTCCGCCGACCACGGCTTCCACGGCCTGACGCTCGGCTCGCTCTCGGCGAACGGCAACGGTGAGTTCACGACCCGCTTCGGTCCGCTGCTTCCCGGCTTCTCGCAGGTTCCGTTCGGCGACCTCGACGCGCTCGAGGCCGAGCTGCGCAGCGAGGATGTCGCGGTCTTCCTCGTCGAGCCTGTTCAGGGCAAGGGCGTCCATCTGCCGCCGGCGGGCTACCTCGAGGGGGCGCAGGCGCTCTGCCGCCGCTACGGCACGCTCTTCTGCGTCGACGAGGTGCAGACGGGCTTCGGCCGCACCGGGAAGCTCTTCGCCTTCGAGCACTGGGGGCTCGAGCCCGACCTCGTCCCGATCGCCAAGTCGCTCGGCGGCGGCTACGTCCCGGTCGGCGCGCTGCTGATGGCGACCGCGGTGCACGAGCGCGTCTTCGACTCGATGGAGAACGCCTTCAGCCACGGGTCCACCTTCGCCCCGAACGAGCTCGGGATGGCCGCCGGGCTCGCGACGCTGCACGAGCTCGACGAGCAGCGCCTCGTCGAGCGCTCGGCCGAGCTGGGTCGCACGCTGCTCGAGCTGACAGAGCCGCTCGTGGAGCGCTACGACGTCGTGCGCGACGTGCGCGGCCTCGGATTGATGTGGGCGATCGAGTTCGGGGAGCCGTCATCCGGGAAACGGACATATCGGATGGTCGAACGTCTCCAGCCCGGGCTCTTCGCACAGCTCGTCGTCGTGCCCCTGTTCCGCGAGCACCGGATCTTGAGCCAGGTCGCGGGTCACGCGATCCCGGTCGTGAAGGGCCTGCCGCCGCTGACGGTCGACGAGAGCGACCTGCGGTGGTTCGCCGAGGCGCTCGACTCGACCGTGGCCCGGGCGCAGAAGCTCCCGCGGGCGATGGCGGGCTTCGCGCTGACGGCAGCTGGGCTCCGCTGAGCGAGCGCGCCGTCCTCCTGCGGCTTGCCGCGTCTCTCGCAGCGCTCGCGGCCGCCGCGGCAGGCGTGCTCGTCGCCGTACACCTCGTCCGCTCGGTCCCGGGCCCGACGGACACCAGCGGCTCGAGCGCCTCGCCCGCTGCGACGACGACGGCCCCAACGGTCACGGGTGGCCGCATCGCCACGCCGACAGACGCAGGCTTCCCGTCGCCGCCCGAGGGGGCGCTCGTCCTGGGCCGCGAGGCGAAGTCCTACGCGCTCGGGCTCGCCCTGGCGCCCGAGGACGGGAGGACGCTCGTGCGGGTCTCGGTCGTCGGCGGCGACGGCCCGGTGTCGCATCTCGCCGTGCGCTTCGGCACGACCGTCCTCTCCGCCTGCGACGCAGGCTGCTACCAGGCGACGATCGCGGCGATGCCGCACGGGACGGTGACGGTCACGCTCGGGAAGGCGAGCTACGGCTTTGCTGTCCCCGCCGGCACGACCGCCGACGGCTCCACGATCGTCACCAAGGCGGCAGAGACCTGGCGTGACCTGACGACGCTCGTCTGGCACGAGAACCTCGGGGGCGGGGAGGGGACGACGCTCCATGTGCTCTACCAGGCAGTCGCGCCGGACGAGCTCGCCTACACGATCTCGACGGGATCGGCCGCACGGATCATCGGCGGCTTCCGCTGGGACCGCGCGACGGCGAAGGGGAAGTGAGTCCGCTCCCCGCAGACGCCTCCCGTCAGCCAGCCGCAGCCGTACTGGGTCGACGAGGCCGACGCCCGCATCGTCGGGACGACCAGAGTCGACGGGCGGCCCGCCTGGCAGGTGTCGTTCTTCGACCCGGCGACCCCCGGCTGGTTCCTCGCGACGATCGACCGGGCGACCTATCGCACCGTCGACCTGCACATGATCGCGACGGCGCATTTCATGCACGACACCTACGGGCCGTTCGACGCCCCATTGACGCTCGATCCGCCCTAAGATCGTCGCCATGAGCGAAACCGAGACCGACGCACCGATTCTCGACCCCCAGGTTGCCCAGGCGCTTGCCGCAGCGGCCGCCTCCGGCGCGCTGCCGGTCGACCAGGTTCCCGTGGCCGACGCGCGCGCCTACGCCGAGCAGAACTGGAAGGAGCAGTTCGGCCCGGTCGACGAGGTCTTCGCGGTCGAGGACACCGAGATCGAGGGCGTCCCGGTCCGCATCTACCGCCCGGTCGAGACCGACGAGCCGAGCATGGCGCTCATCTACTTCCACGGTGGCGGATGGGTGCTCGGCAGCATCGAGAGCCACGACGGGATCGCGCGCGCGTTCGCGAAGCGCGCAGGCATCGTCGTGATCTCGGTGGGCTACAGCCTCGCGCCGGAGCATCCGTTCCCACAGCCGCTCGAGGACTGCTGGAAGGTCTCCCGGTACGTCTGGGAGAACGCCGCCGAGTTCGGGGTCGACCAGGAGCACATCGGTGTCGGCGGCGACAGTGCCGGCGGAACGCTCGCGACGATCGTCGCCTTCCGCGGCCGTGACTACGCAACGCCCTTCGCGCTCCAGGTGCTCCTGTATCCCGTGACGAGCATCACGCCGAACACGCCCTCGTGGGACGAGTTCGCCACGGGGTACGGCCTCACGGCCGAGCTGATGCGCTGGTACTGGGCGCAGTACGTCGCCGACGCCGAGGATCTCGACAACCCCGACATCTCACCGGCGCTGCAGCGCGACACGCGCCGCGTGCCTCGCGCCATTGTCGTGACGGCCGAGTGCGACATCCTCCGCGACGAGGCCGAGACCTACGCCCAGCGGCTCGCGCTCTCCGGGATCGAGGTCGAGGGCTACCGCTACGACGGCATGGTGCACGGCTTCCTGCGGATGGCCGGCATCGTCGACCGCTCGCAGCAGGCGCTGACCGAG
>CAIYXH010000273.1 GCA_903930195.1 uncultured Actinomycetes bacterium
CGGGTCGCCCTTCTCGACGATCGTCACCTCGAGCCCGTGATCGCGAAGGACTGCAGCCGTGCCCACGGTCGCCACCAGCTCGAAGCCGGCGCGGCCCAGGCCGGCCGCGATCGGGACGAGCGCCACCTTGTCGGCGTCACGCACAGTCAGGAACGCGCGGCCACCCGTCGGCAGCCGTCGTCCCGCGGCGCGCTCGGCCTTCGCGAACGCGGTCGGAAAGTCGGCGGCGCTCGCCATGACCTCTCCGGTCGAGCGCATCTCGGGACCGAGCACGGGATCGGCGCCGGGGAACCGGGCGAACGGGAACACCGCGGCCTTGACGTGGTGCCCCGCGAGCGCTGTGCCTTCGGGCGGGAGCTCGAGCTCGGCGAGCGTCGCACCGCCGGCGAGCCGGCAGGCCGCATCGACCAGGCTCACACCCGTCGCCTTCGAGGCGAACGGGACGGTGCGTGATGCGCGCGGGTTGACCTCGAGCACGTAGAGCTCGCCGTCGAGCAGCGCGAGCTGCACGTTCAGGAGCCCGACCACGCCGAGCGCAGGCCCCAGCCGCCGCACCGCGTCGCGGACCTCGTCGGAGTCCGACGGCGCCGGGAGGACACACGACGAGTCGCCCGAGTGCACGCCTGCTTCTTCCACGTGCTCCATCACTGCGGCGACGTAGACGTCGGTGCCGTCGCAGAGGGCGTCGACGTCGAGCTCGACCGCGCCTTCGAGGAACCGGTCGACGAGCACCTCGCCACTCAACCCCTCCATGGCGCTCGCGACGTCCGGCGCCTCGTAACAGACCCGCATCGAGCGGCCACCGAGCACGTACGACGGGCGCACGAGCACCGGGTAGCCGATCCGGTCGGCGGCCGCGACGGCCTCGGCGGGCGATGACGCTACCGCCCACTCCGGGCACCGCACGCCGGCCTCGGCCGCGACCGCGCCGAAGCGCGCGCGATCTTCCGCCAGGTCGATCGCGTCGTAGGGCGTGCCGAGGATCCGGAACCCCTCGCGTTCGATCGCGCGGGCGAGCTTCAGCGGCGTCTGGCCGCCGAACTGGATGCAGACGCCCACCGGTTGCTCGCGCCGGAGCACGTCGAGCACGGCCTGCTCGTCGAGCGGCTCGAAGTAGAGCCGGTCGGAGGTGTCGTAGTCGGTCGAGACAGTCTCAGGGTTGCAGTTGACCATCACTGCCTCGTAGCCCTGGGCGCGGAAGCTCTGGGCGGCGTGGACGCAGCAGTAGTCGAACTCGATGCCCTGCCCGATGCGGTTCGGGCCGCTGCCGAGGATCACGACCGAGCGCCCGGGTGCGGGCGGCTCCTCGTCGCGTTCGCCGCGGGTCGAGTAGAAGTAGTTGGAGGCCGCTTCGACCTCGCCGGCGCAGGAGTCGACGCGCCGGTAGACCGCCGGGCCGGCGGGGCTCTCGTCGAGCTGCTCGAGCTCGCGCGCGAACCATGGGTGCAGTCCCTCGGGCCGCCAGTCGGGTTCGCCTTCGAGTCCGCGGCGGGCCTTGGAGAAGGCCTCGCCGAACGTCCGGCCGATGCCCATCGACTCGCCGACCGACTTCATCTGCGTGCCGAGCGTGCGGTCGCTGCCCGGGAACTTCTCGAACGCGAAGCGCGGGAACTTGACGACGACATAGTCGAGCGTCGGCTCGAAGCTCGCGGGCGTCGTGCCGGTGAGGTCGTTCGGGATCTCGTCGAGCATGTAGCCGATGGCCAGCTTGGCTGCGACCTTGGCGATCGGATACCCCGTCGCCTTCGACGCGAGGGCGGAGGAGCGCGAGACGCGCGGATTCATCTCGACCACGCGGATCGCACCCGTGTCGCGGTTCCGGGCGAACTGGACGTTCGAGCCACCGGTGTCGACGCCGACGGCACGGACGATCGCGATCGCCGCGTCGCGGAGCTCCTGGTAGGCCGCGTCCGGGAGCGTCATCTGCGGGGCGACCGTCACCGAGTCGCCCGTGTGGACGCCCATCGGGTCGAGGTTCTCGATCGAGCAGACGATCACGACGTTGTCGGCGCGGTCGCGGACGACCTCGAGCTCGAACTCGTCCCAGCCGCGGAGCGACTCCTCGACCAGCACCTGTCCGATCGGGCTCTCGGCGATCCCGATGGCGACCTGGCGCCGCAGCTGCTCGTGCGTCTCGGCGAAGCCGCCGCCGTGGCCGCCGAGCGTGAAGGCCGGACGCACGACCGCGGGAGCGCTGAGCCCGTCGACCTGCGCGACGTCGGTGACGATCGTCGACGCCGCAACCTGGAGGCCGCACGCCTCGACCGCGTCCTTGAAGAGCTGCCTGTCCTCTGCGCGCGCGATCACGTCGACGTCGGCGCCGATCAGCTCGATCCCGAGCTCCGCCAGCGCGCCGGACTCCGCCAGCTCGCGGGCGACGTTGAGCGCCGTCTGGCCGCCCATCGTCGGGAGCACCGCATCGGGCCGCTCGCGCCGGAGCACGCCGAGCACGCCGTCGAGGTCGAGCGGCTCGAGGTACGTCGCGTCGGCGAAGCCGGGGTCGGTCATGATCGTCGCCGGATTCGAGTTGACGACAATGGTGCGGTAGCCCTCGTCGCGCAGCACCTTCAACGCCTGGCAGCCGGAGTAGTCGAACTCGCAGGCCTGGCCGATGACGATCGGCCCCGCACCGATCACGCAGATCGACCGGAGATCGTTACGCCGCGGCACGGGCGCTCCTGACCCCGACGGTCTCGGCGACCTCGGCCACCCAGCCGTCGAGGATGCTCCAGGCGTCGTGCGGGCCGGGCCCGGCCTCCGGATGGAACTGCACCGAGCGCGCTCGAAGCTCCGGGTAGGCCAGACCCTCGACCGTGCCGTCGTAGAGCGAGCTGTGCGACGCGGCACGCTCCTCGGTCGCCTCGACGGCGAAGCCGTGGTTCTGACTCGTCACGAGTACCCGACCGGTCGCGCGCTCGAGCACGGGATGGTTCGCGCCGCGGTGGCCGAACGGCAGCTTTGTCGTCCGCAGCCCGGTCGCGCGTGCGAGCAGCTGGTGCCCCAGGCAGATGCCGAGGATCGGCACCTGGCCGAGGAGCTCGCGGACGACCGCCACCTCGTCGCGGAGCGGCGCCGGGTCGCCCGGGCCGTTCGAGAGCAGGACGCCGTCGTAGGCGGCGAGCGTGGCGGCATCGACGTCGTGCGGATGCACAGTCACGTCGGCACCCGCCCGGGCAAGCCGCCGCAGGATCGAGCGCTTGGCGCCGTAGTCCACGACGGCGATCCGCACGCCGCCCTCGGCGAAGCGGTAGCTCTGCGGTGTCGAGACGCGGGCCGCCAGCGCGGAGCCCTCCATCGTCGGCTGCGAACGGAGCGCCATGAGTGCGTCGTCGAGGTTTCCGTCGCAGACGACCGCGGCCCGCATCGCTCCGCGCGCGCGGAGATGCAGGACGACGGAGCGTGTATCGACGCCGGTGAGGGCCGCCGTCCCGTTCGCGACGAGCCACTCCGTCCACTCCGGCCCACGCGCCTCGCGCATGACGATCGCCTGCGCGTGCGGACGATCCGACTGGCAGCGGCTGTCGGCGACGCCGTAGTTGCCGATCATCGGTGCCGTAAAGCAGACGATCTGCCCTGTGAAGCTCGGATCGGTCGCCGTCTCCTGATAGCCGCCCATCGCCGTCGTGAAGACCGCTTCGCCGAAAGCGTTGACCCGGGCGCCGACGCTCTCGCCCGGGAACGTCTCGCCGTCTTCGAGTACGAGGAGACCGGTCATGCCTCGTACGCGACGCGGCCGGCGGCGACAGTCAGCGTGATCTTCCCCTGCAGGCGCTCCCCGAGGAGCCAGGAGTTGGCCGAGAGCGAGCGGAACCGCTCCTCGCGCACCCGCCAGGTCGCCGACTCGGAGAGCAGGACGAGGTTCGCCGGGGCTCCCACCTCGATCCGCGGCTCGTCGAGGCCGAAGATGCGGGCCGGGCCGGCCGACATCCGCTCGAGCAGCGTCTCGAGCGTCACGAGGCCCGGCAGGACAAGCTGGGTGTAGAGGACCGCGAAGGCCGTCTCCAGGCCGATGACGCCGAACGGGGCCGCCTCGAAGGGCACGTCCTTCTCCTCGCGCGAATGCGGGGCGTGGTCGGTGGCAATCGCAGCGACCGTCCCGTCGTTCAGCGCGTCGATCAGGGTCTTCCGGTCGGACTCCGTACGGAGCGGCGGGTTCATCTTGAAGTTCGTGTCGAGCGTGCGGACGGCCTCGTCGGTCAGGCAGAGGTGGTGCGGGCTCGCCTCGCCGCTTGCCTCCACCCCGTCGGCCTGCGCCTTGCGCAGCAGCTCGACGGACTCCGTGGCCGACAGGTGCATCAGGTGGACCGGCTGCTGCGTGTCGCCCGCAAGTGACAGCTCGCGGGCGACGCCGAGGCTCTCGCCGAGCGACGGCCAACCGCCGAGGCCGAGCTCGGCCGAGACCGTCCCCATGTGCATGTGCCCGCCGCGGGTCAGGCTCGGCTCCTCGCAGTGGAGCGCGATCCGCCGGCCGGTGATCGCGTTGTACTCGAGCGCGCGCCGCATGATCCCGGCGCTCGCCACCGGGCGACCGTCGTCGGTGAAGCCGGCGGCGCCGGCATCCGCGAGCTCGCCCATCTCGGTGAGCTGGGTGCCGTTCTGGCCCATCGTGATCGCCGCCATGAACCCGACTGGAACGGCGGCCTCGTCGAGCGCCCGCGCCCGCAACCCCCGCAGGACGTCGGTGGTGTCGACGACGGGCTCGGTGTTCGGGATCGCGAGGATCGCGCAGTAGCCGCCGGCAGCTGCCGCGGCAGTGCCGGAGACGATGGTCTCCTCGTCCTCACGGCCCGGGGTGCGCAGATGGACGTGCGGGTCGACGAACGCCGGCGCAAGCACGAGTCCCTCCCCCTCGACGACCCGATGCCCGTTCGCGTCGAGCGCCGCACCGACCGCGGCGATCGTGCCGTTGTCGATGCGTACGTCCATGACTGCGTCGACGCCGCGTGCCGGGTCGAGCACCCGGGCGCCGCGCACGACGAGGCTGTCGGTGCCGGTCTTCCCGACGAGAACGCTGCTCATGCGACTTCCAGTGAGGTCTCGACGAGCACGGGGCCGGTCGTGAGGATGTCGTAGAGCACCGCCATGCGGACGACGAGGCCGGCGCGCACCTGGTCGACGACAAGCGCGGCAGGCGAGTCGGCCACACGTGGATCGATCTCGACGCCGCGGTTCATCGGCCCCGGGTGCATCACCTTCTGGCCCGGCCGCAGGCGGTCGGGGGTGACGGCCCAGCGGGCGGTGTACTCGCGGAGGCTCGGGACGAAGTTCGCTCCCTCCTCCATCCGCTCGCGCTGCATCCGCAGGACGTAGACGACGTCGGCATCGCGGATCGCGGCGATGTCGTGCGACGCGGGGGCGAGACCGGCGGGCAGGAGCGGCGGCGGGCCGACCATCGTCACGTGCGCGCCGACGAGCCGGAGCGCCTGGATCAGCGAGCGCGCGACACGGGAGTGCAGGACGTCGCCGACGATCGCGACGTGCACGCCCTCGAGGCGGCCGACCCCGTTGCGGATGGTGAACAGGTCGAGAAGCGCCTGCGTCGGGTGCTGATGCTTGCCGTCGCCCGCATTCACGACGTGCGCGTTCGTCGCCGAGGCGACAAGCTGCGGCGCGCCGATCTGCGGATGGCGGATGACGATCACGTCGGGCTCGTAGGCTGCAAGCGTCAGCGCGGTGTCGCGCAGGGACTCGCCCTTCTCGACCGACGAGCCGCTCGCCTTCACCGAGAGCGTGTCCGCGGAGAGCCGCTTTGCCGCAAGCTCGAACGACGCCGAGGTGCGCGTCGAGGACTCGTAGAACATGTTCACGATCAGCCGGCCGCGCAGCGTCGGCAGCTTCTTCGTGTCGCGGGCCTGCGAGAGCGCGAATGACTGCGCGGTCGCGAGCAGGCGCTCGATGTCGTCGCGGTCGAGATCGGCGACCGAGAGCAGATGGCGCCCCTTCGGGGTGCGCGGAGGGAGCAGATCCCCCGGGACGACGTGAAGATCGGTCATGCCTCCACCTCCTCGGTACCGCCGATCAAGACGACGCTGTCGACCTCGTCGATCTCGAGAAGCTGCACCTGGACGCGCTCCTCGCGCCGGGTCGGCAGGTTCTTGCCGACGTAATCGGGCCGGATCGGGAGCTCGCGGTGGCCGCGGTCGGCGAGCACGGCAAGCTGGACCCGCTCCGGGCGGCCGTAGTCGAGCAGCGCGTCGATCGCAGCCCGGATGGTGCGGCCCGTATAGAGGACGTCGTCGACGAGGATCACGGTGCGGCCCTCGAGCTCGAAATCGAGCCGCGTGTCGCGCACGACCGGCTGCCGGCTGCGCGGCGCCTGGCCGCTGCGGACGTGGACGTCGTCGCGGTGGAAGGTGATGTCGAGCTGGCCGAGGTCGAGCTCGACATGGGCGCGCTCGGCGACGAGGCGGCGGATGCGCTGGGCGATCGGGACGCCGCGCGTGTGGATCCCGACGAGTGCGACCGCGTCGAGCTCTTCGTTGCGCTCGATGATCTCGTGCGCGATCCGCGAGAGCGTGCGGCCGATGGCTTCGCCGTCGAGCAGAATGCGCCCGGCCGGCGTGACGGCGTGGTGAGACATCGAACTCCTTTCCGGCCTCTCTGGACCGAGTTAAAGGGTTGGTGCTCCGAGGAGGTTAGCCGACTGCGCGGATGGCGTCCGGGTCGCGGTGGCGGAGCGTCGGCATCAGAGCCATCGCCCCGAGCACGACGGCAGCACCGGCGGGCGCGAGCAGCAGCAGCGTCCCGAGCTCGGACGAGAGCCCGAGCGCCGAATAGACGGTCGGCGTCCAGGCGACGAAGGCGAACGGGCTCCCTGTCCACCACGTCAACGCGTTCGCCGTCTCGATCCCGACCGAGTAGAGCGCCAGCACAATCGTCACGCGCGGCCGGCGCCGGAATGCATCCGGCAGCCCCAGGGCCAGGAACGGCAGTGCGGGCGCGGCGAAGCGCGGCCCCGGGGAGAGGCCGCCGTCCGGCAGGAAGTAGCTCGTGGTCGTGAGCACGAAGAACGCCGCGATCACCCCGGCCGCGACCGCCTCGGCGCGGTGCCGCCGACCCAGGTCGACGAGCCCCGCCGCGGCAAGCACGAGCACCGGCGAGAGCACGAGCAGCCCCTGATGGTCGAACAGCGTCTGACCGATCCCGTGGCCGGTCGGCACGCCGATGCCGAAGAAGCCGCTCTGCTGGTCGGTCGTGAATGTGTTCGAGACGTAGCCGTAGGAGAGGTTGAACGGCGAACCGAAGGCCGCCCAGTCGTACGCGCCGAGCGCGAGGGCGCCGGGAATCCCGCCGAGCGAAATCGCCGTCACGCCCTCCCCACGCCCTCTGAGCCACGCGAGCGCGACGAGGACAAGCGCGGGCGGCCCGGCGAGATAGTCGCAGAGCACCGCCGCACCGGCGAGGAGCCCGACGAGGAACCACGCACGCGCCGTCCTGGCTCGGGTGGCGACGAGGAACGCGCCGAAGAGCAGCACGGCATCCGCCAGATGCGCGAAGAGCGTCGGCCCGAGCGCGCCGACGATCGTCCCGAGCGCGACGACGACCGCCGATGCCGCGCCCGTGCCGCGGCGGATCCCCTCGCAGACGCGGCCCACGAGCGCGACGAGGACGATGCACGGAGCTCCCTCGGCGAGCAACCGGAAGATCCAGAGGAGGCCGCGGCTGTTCCACGGCAGGTGCTCGTTGAGGCCCGAGTCGAGCTGGGCGATGCCGTGGTAGATCGCGTCGGGGACGAGCAGCGCGAACGAGACGCCGGGCGCCTTGTCGGCGTACCAGTGGCCGTGCGCGAAGGCGCGGTCGGTCGTCTGCGTCCACCACGGGTCGATGTCGACATGCCCACGCGTGACGACGGATTCCGTCAGCGAGAGCCGGGTGATGTCCTGAGCGCCCGGTCCGAACAGGATCGGGAGGGTCGCCAGCGCGACGAGCGCCAGCACGAGCCGCTCTCGCGGATATGACGGGAGTCTCAACGAGTTGCGCGGAGGAGAAGCCAGTGGAACGTGTGCTCGACCTGCGCCGGAAGCTCAGCTTCGGCACGGGCGAGTCCAGCTCTGTATTCCTCATCCGAGAGAAAATCGAACGTCGAGTACGCGCGCGCCCGGATCACGTCGAGCGCGTGCTCCCGCGAGAGGTGCCCCGGCTGGGCCAACCGCTCGACCCGAACATCGGCGAAGCCGGCATCCGTGAGCTCGTGCTGGAGCGTCTCGGCAGCCGGGCGGCGCTGCTGCTCGAGCGCCGGCAGCGACGGAAAGTACGGTCCGTACCACGGCTCGGACCCGGCGGGATCGGCGGCGGCGATCACGACCCGTCCGCCTTGCGCGAGCACGCGGCGGGCCTGTGCGAACACGACCGGACGCGCGACGAGATGCACGACGAGCCGCATGACTACGGCGTCGAACCAGCCCGCCTTGAACGGGATCAGCTCGGCCCGCCCGACGCGGGCGTTGACGCCGAGCGCCTTCGTGCGCTCGATCATCGCCGGCGACGGGTCGACGGCCCAGACCCGGGCGAACGCGCGCTCCTCGAGCGCGTGGGCGAGCTGTCCGGTGCCGCAACCGAGCTCGACGACGCGCGCGCCCCGAAGCTCACCGAGCCTGACGAGGGCGTCGTAGACCTCCCACCAGTCGTCGTCGATCGGGCGGAGCTCGTCATACCGCTCCGCGCGGCGGTCGAACGCCTCCGTCACGTGGCGGGAGCCGTCTCCTGGGGCTGCGCCCGTTCGGGCACGGCGCCCCCCTTGAGCAGGATCGGCTCGCCGCGCTCGGCGTGCGGCACCTCGATGATGTCGAAGTCACGAGGCGCGAGCGTCGGCTCGAACACCTCGCGCGCCTCGCGGAGGAGCTCGGGGCCGAAGTACCGAGGCGAGATATGCGTGAGGGCGAGCAACCGCACACCCGCGTCGCGCGCGACCTCGGCGGCACCGCGGGCGGTCGAATGCTGGGTCTCTGCGGCGCGATCGCGCTCGTCGTCGCCGAACGTCGCCTCGTGCACGAGCAGATCGGCGCCGGCCGCAAGCGCACGAATGACATCCGAGGGGCCCGTATCGCCCGGATAGACGACGGTGCGGCCCGGCCGCGTCGGGCCAAGGACATCGGCAGGCGTGACCGTGCGACCGTCGGCGACGACCACCGATTCGCCCCGCTGCAACGCGCCGCGCTCGGGGCCGGCGGGCACACCGAGGGCGTTCGCCGTCGCGACGTCGAACTCGCCGGGCCGCTCGTCCTCGGCGACGGCGTAGCCCACGGCGCTCTGGCCGTGCTCGACCGGGAAGACGAGGACGCGGTAGCCGTCGCGCGCAAGCGCATCGCCGCCGCGAACCTCGACAAGCTCCACGGGATACGTCAGCCGTCCGAAGATCCGGCCGAGCGCGTCGAACAGCGCCCGGAGCCCCGGCGGGCCATAGATCGTCAGCGGCTCTTCCCGGGCGCGCAGCGAGAACGTCTTCAGCATCCCGGGCAGGCCGAGGTAGTGATCGGCGTGGAAGTGCGTGAGAAAGATCTCCTCGAGGTCGACCAGGCCGACCGTCGAGCGCAGCAGCTGCCGCTGGGTGCCCTCCCCGCAGTCGAACAGCATCCGGTCGCCGCCGCGCCGAATCAGGAGCGCGCTCGGCGACCGCCGCGCCGTCGGCGCGCTCGCGGAGGTACCGAGGAAGACGACGTCCAGATCCACCGGCCGATGGTAGCCGGGGCGGTTGGCGGCACTCGTTGGGACAGGGCGTTATCCCTGTCCCGGGTCAGACCTCCGGTCTGACCCGGGCCGTCAGGTCGGGCGAACGGAGATCGGGACAGGTCTGAAGACCTGTCGCTACGAAGGCACGAAAGGCTGGGTCGGAGCTGAGGTCTGACCCGTATGGCGCGGTTGGCGAACACCGGGCCAGGCCCCTGAGGGTCGTGCGCGGATCACTCCCACCGGAAAAAGGGGCCAGGCCCTAGTGTCCCCGCCGCCTACGGTAGGACGAGGCGCTCGCCGGGGGTCAGCGAGGTGCTGCTCATGTGGTTTGCCTGCTGGATCTGCCAGACGGCGTCACGCACGTCGCCCCCGTAGTGGGACGTTGCGATCGACCACAGGGTGTCGTAGGCGTGAACGCGGTAGACGACCTTGTGCCCGTGGGCGCCGGACGGCCGAGCTGCGACGGCCCAGATGAGCAGCGCTGCGGCTGCGATGAGGAAGGTCTTGGCGAACATCTGTTCGTAACCATACCGAACAGATGTTCGCCTTGTCAAGACCCGCTGTAGATCGCGTCTACTTCTTCGTCGCGGCCGTGTAGGTGAAGGCCTTGCTCGAGACGGTGACCGTCTTCGGGTGCTTGCGGCCCTTCCCCTTGAACGTCGCCTCGAGCACGTACTTGCCGCTCGCCGCCGACTTCGGGAAGCGGAGCCGGGCGGTCAGCGGCCTGCCTGCGTGGAACTTCACCTGCTTGCGAACGACGAACCGCTTCTTCCCGGCCGACGCGTGCAGTCCGTACGACGCGTAGAACACGATCGTCAGCGTCACCG
>CAIYXH010000274.1 GCA_903930195.1 uncultured Actinomycetes bacterium
CGGGCGTGATGTCGACGCCGGTCGGGCGCGCGCCGCGGCGGGCGAGCCAGGCGGAGAAATAGGCGGTGCCGCAGCCGAGCTCGACGACATCGAGGCCCGCGACGTCACCGAGCACATCCAGCTCAGCCTCCGGCGTCTCCCACAGGCCCCAGGCGATCTCGTCCTGCTGCCACTTGGCGCGTGCGCGGGCGCCCGTGTATTCGGCGTTGAGCCTGGTCCAGAGCTCGCGGTTTACCGCGGCGTCGTCAGACCAGGCCATCGGGGAAGAAGAGCGCCAGCTCACGCTTGGCACTCGCCTTCGAATCCGAGCCGTGGATCACGTTCTCGGCAAGCTCGAGCGCGAGATCCCCGCGGATCGTCCCCGGGGCCGAGTCGGCCGGGTTCGTCGCGCCCATCATCGTCCGCACGACCGAGATCGCCGACTCGCCCTCGAGCGCCAGGGCGAGCACCGGGCCGGAGCTGATGAACGAGACGAGCTCGCCGAAGAACGGGCGGGCCTTGTGCTCGGCGTAGTGCTGCTGCCCGAGCGCCTTGCTCACCTTGAGCAGCCGCGCACCGCGGATCTGGAACCCACGCTGCTCGAAGCGCGAGACGATCTCGCCGCAGAGCCCGCGGCGAACCGCGTCAGGCTTGCAGAGGACAAGTGTGCGCTCGACGGCCATGCGGCCCGGAGACTACCTGGGGGAGCGACTGCGTCGAGCGGGAGCCGTCCGCCGGGCGGCCGCGGGAGCGCTCGCCTCGGGATGGAGCGGCACCGGATCGTCGAGCGTCACCGGCGTCTCGCAGTACGGACAGACCTGCCAGGCGGCCTCGAGCGGCCGCTCGCAGGAGCTGCACGCATCGCGCAGGCGCGTCGTGCAGACGGGGCAGACGAGGAACTCGGCGTCGACCGGGCTCTCGCAGACCGGGCAGGTGCCGCCGCCGATCTGGCCGCGGATCGCCTGGATCTCGAGCTCGCGCTCGCGGACGTCCTCGAGGTACTCCGGCGGCCGGAAGAGCATGTAGACGAGCGGTCCGAGAAACGGCGGCAGCGCCGCGGCGACCGTCGCGAGCTGCACGAGGCGCTGGTCGGCGATGCGGCGACGGGCGTCCTTGCGCGCCCAGAAGATCGTCCCTGCCCAGCAGGCGACCACGAACAGCACGAGGAGCGCCTCGATCACGTCCCAGAGAAGGGAGTGGAAGAACGCATGAATCCCGCTGAAGAAACTTGCGATCACAGGAGCACCCTTCCTAGAACCCACCCTGCCGCAAACGCGGCGCCGACGAAGACGGCGAGCAGCAAGCCGGCAAAGAGGAACACGCTGAGGCGTTCACGGGCTCCGGAGATGGTACGGGCTCTACGCAAAATGCGAAAGTTCGGCGAGCAGGTAGAGCGAGCCCGTCACCAGAACGGCACCGGATCGACCGGCGAGCTCGCGTGCCCGCAGCAGCGCCCGATTCGGCTCTGCGACGGTCTCCACCTGCGGAAAGTGGACTCGGGCGAGGGTAGCCAGCGTGTCGGCCGGAAGGGCGCGGCTGTTCGCCGAGGTCGTCGCGACGAACGTGTCGCCGGCGGTCGCGAGCTCGCGGAGCATCGCCTCGGCGTCCTTGTCGCGGAGGATCGACGCGACGACGACGAAGCGACGCTCGGGAAGCCGCGGCACGAGGTAGGCGACACCGGCGGGGTTATGCGCCCCGTCCCACAGCTCGAGCGGCTCCGTGCCGCGCAGCTCCAGCCGTCCCGGCGCCTCGACCTCTGCGGCGATTCGGTCGGCGACCGGACGGCCGAGGAAGGCCTCGGCCGCGGCGACGGCGAGGTCGGCGTTGCCCGGGCCTGCGAGCTCCACCCGAACCGCTCCCGCCTCCTTGGCGGCACGGCTCCAGCCCACTTCGCCCACGACGAGCGTCGCCCCGCGACGGAGCACCGCGAGCTTCTCGGCAGCGATCGCCTGACGTGTCTCCCCGAGCACCTCCGTGTGTTCGAGTGAGACGTTCGTCAGCACGACGACGGGCGCATCGAGCACGTTCGTCGCGTCGTGGCGACCGCCGAGCCCCGCCTCGACGACGGCGGCATCGACGTCGCGCGCCGCGAACTCGGCGAGCGCCGCGGCGGTCAGCACCTCGAACTGCGTCGCACCGTCGGCGTGCGGGCGCACCCGTGCCAGCGCAGCGTCGAGGTCGGCGGGCGCGCCGTCGATCTGGATCCGCTCCTCCCAGCCGTTGACGTGCGGCGAGACGTACGCCC
>CAIYXH010000275.1 GCA_903930195.1 uncultured Actinomycetes bacterium
AAGACGCGGTCGAGCAGGTCGCGGTCGGCGAGCGAGCCGACGACGTCGGCCAGCGTGCCGAGCTCGGTGTCGCGGACGACCGGGAGCTGCGAGATCGAGTAGCGGTGCATCATCTCGATCGCCTCGCCCACCTTCTGCTGTGACGAGATCGAGACGAGTGCGGGCACGCTCGCCTCGTCGATGCCCTTGGAGCGCAGCAGGTCGGCGACCGTCGCGGCCGGCGCGTCGCGCTCGAGGAAGCCGTGCTCGTGCATCCACTTCTCGTCGAGGAACTTCGAGAGATACGAGCGGCCGGAGTCGGGGATGAGGACGAGCACTTTCGCGTCGGGCCCGAGCTCGCCCGCGACCTGGAGCGCCGCCCAGGTGGCCGTTCCGGCGGAGCCGCCGGCGAGGATGCCCTCCTCGCGGGCGAGGCGGCGCGCGGTCAGGAACGAGTCGCGGTCGGAGACGCGCACCCAGCGGTCGACCATCTCCAGGTCGATCGTCTCGGGCCAGGTGTCCTTGCCGACTCCCTCGACGAAGTACGGGTGCAGGTCGCTGTCACTCTCGGCGGTGTAGATCGAGCCCTCGGGATCGGCGCCGACGACGAGGATGTCGGAGCCCTGTTCCTTGAGGAAGCGGCCGACGCCGCTGATCGTGCCGCCGGTGCCGACCGAGATCACGAGCGCGTCGAGCTCGCCGCCCGTCTGCTCCCAGATCTCCGGGCCGGTGCTGCGGTAGTGCGCCTCGGGGTTCGCGCGGTTCGAGTACTGGTCGGGTTTGAACCCGCCGGGGATCTCCTCGGCGAGCCGCGACGAGACCGAGTAGTACGACTCCGGCGATTCGTGGTCGACGGCGGTCGGGGTGATCACGACCTCGGCGCCGTAGGCGCGCAGCATCGCGATCTTCTCCTGGCTCATCTTGTCGGGCATCACGAAGATGCAGCGGTAGCCCTTGATCGCCGCGGCGATCGCAAGCCCCGCGCCGGTGTTGCCCGAGGTCGGCTCGACGATCGTGCCGCCGGGCTTCAGCAGCCCGTCGCGCTCGGCGGCCTCGATCATCGAGAGGCCGATCCGGTCCTTCACCGACCCGCCGGGGTTCAGGTACTCGAGCTTCGCGAGGATCGTCCCGGGGACGTCCTGCGAGAACCGGTCGAGCCGGACGATCGGTGTGCCCCCGACCAGCTCGAGGACGTTCGGAAACTCTGGCGTCGCCATGGGCCGAAGCCTACGGCCTCGGCGCCTTACGCGATGATCGGTGCGCCTTCGGCGACCGCGTCGAGGTCGTCGCCGCGGACGAGGATCAAGGTCGCGACGAAGCCGACGATCGCGATCCCGGTGCAGAGCCAGAACGCCCACTGCGAGCCGCTCGTGAACGCCGCGGCGAAGCTCTTCCCGACCTTCTGCTCGTGCGCCGAGTGGCTGATCGAGATCGACGAGGTCACGGCGACGCCGATCGCGCCGCCGACCTGTTGCGCCGTGTTGATCAGGCCCGAGGCGAGCCCGGCCTCGGGCGGCTGGACGCCCGCGAGCGCCGCGATCGACACGGGAATGAAGGTGAACGGCAGCGCGAACCCGACGAGCAGATAGCCGGGAAGGAGGCTGCGGACGAACGAGCCGTCGGACGAGATCTGCGTGTACCAGGCCATCCCGGCGATCGCGGCGACAAAGCCGATCGCGAGCACGGTCTTCGCCCCGATCCGCGTCACGAGCGCCTGCGCGAGACCCGCGAACAGGACGGCGCTGCCGGCGGTGGCGACGAACGTGAGGCCGGTCTTGAGCGCCGAGTAGTGCAGGACGTTCTGCACGTAGAGCGTGAGGATGAAGAAGTTCGCGAACGTGACCGCACCGAGGAGCAGGCCGGCGACGTTGGCGCCGGCGACGGTGCGGATCCGGAAGATCGAGAACGGCATCAGCGGATACTTCGTCCGCGCCTCGACCACCAGGAAGATCGCGAGCAGCGCGGCCGCACCGATAAGGAAACCGATGGTCTGCCCCGATCCCCAACCCACGTTCGGCGCGTTCGAGACCGCGTAGACGAGGAGGGCGATGCCGCCGGTCACCGTGACCGCACCCGCGACGTCCGGCGAGCTCTCGCGATCGGAGCGGCTCTCACGCACGAGGCCCGGCGTGAGCGCGAAGGCGATCGCACCGACCGGGACGTTGACGAAGAAGATCCACTCCCAGCCGAGGTACTTGGTGAGGATCCCGCCGGCGAGCACGCCCACGGCGGCACCCGATCCGCCCATGGCGCCCCAGATGCCGAGGGCCTTGTTGCGCTCGGGGCCCTCCTCGAAGGTGGTCGTGACGATCGAGAGCGCGGCGGGGGAGATGATCGCGGCGCCGAGCCCCTGCAGGGCACGCGCGGCGATCAGCACGCCCGGCGACCAGGCAAGCCCGCAGAGGAACGACGCGGTGGTGAAGAGCACGACGCCGACGAGGAAGACACGCCGGCGGCCGAGCAGGTCGGCTGCACGCCCGCCGAGGAGGAGGAACCCGCCGAAGGTGATCGCATACGCGGTGACGACCCACTGGAGGCTGTCCTCGGAGAAGTGAAGCTTCGTGCCGATCGTCGGGAGCGCGACGTTGACGATCGAGACGTCGAGGACGGTCATGAAGAACGCCGCACAGACGACGGCGAGTGCCTTCCAGCGACGCGGGTCGAGTTCTGCCATGCCGGTTCCCTTCGGTCGTGGTTCAGCCAGTCGAACGCGAACTCAGGCGATCGTATTCCGCCTGGCAGACAACGGACGCGGGGACAGTCCCTGAGCTAGTGCCTGAAGTGGCGCGTACCGGTGAAGACCATCGAGGCGCCTGCGGCGGCGATCGCTTCGGTGACGAGCGGGTCGCGCACGGATCCGCCCGGCTGGACGAACGCCGTCACCCCGGCGTCGAGCGCGAGCTGTGGCCCGTCGGGGAACGGGAAGAACGCGTCGCTCGCGAGCACTGTGCCGGCGACCTCGTGCCCCAGCTCGCCGGCCTTGTCGATCGCGAGGCGCACGGCGTCGACGCGGCTCATCTGGCCGGCGCCGATCCCGACGGTCGCGCCGTCGCGGGCGAGCACGATCGCGTTCGAGCCGACGTGCTTGCAGACGCGCCAGGCGAAGAGCAGGTTCGTCCAGGTGGCCTCGTCGACCGTGCCGGTGGCGACGCTCATCGTCTCGCGCTCGTCGGGGGTGCCGTCGCGATCCTGGACGAGGACACCGCCGAGCACGCGCTTGAAGTCGCGCTCGCCGGGCGTCTCGGCGCGACGCTCGTCGATGGCGAGGATGCGCAGGGCCTCCTTCGTGCGCAGGGCTGCGAGCGACTCGTCGTCGAACCCGGGCGCCAGCAGCACCTCGACGAAGTTCTCGGCGATGCGCGCGCCGAAGGCGCCGGTCACCGGGCGGTTGAGGATCATCACGCAGCCGAAGGCCGAGACGGGGTCGGCGGCCAGCGCGCGCTCGTACGCCTCCTCGATCGTGTCCGCGATCGCGACGCCGCACGGGTTCGCGTGCTTGACGATCACCGCGACGGGCTCGTCGAACTCCCGCGCGATCCGGCGGGCGCCCTCGAGGTCGGAGAGGTTGTTGTAGGAGAGCGGCTTCCCTCCGAGCTGCTCGACCCGCGAGAGCAGGTGGCGGCGGGCGCCGTCCTCGCGGTAGAACGCGGCGCGCTGGTGCGGGTTCTCGCCGTAGGAAAGGTCGGCGACCTTGGTCAGCGAGAGCGCGAGCTGCTCGGGGAACGGCTCGTCCTTCGCGAACCAGGCGGCGATCGCTGCGTCGTAGGCAGCCGTTTGCGCGAAGGTCTGCGCTGCCAGCGCGCGTCGTGTGGTCAAGGAGACGGCGCCTTCTGCACGCAGCTCGGCGAGCACCGTCGCGTACTGCGCCGGGTCGCAGATCGCGGCGACGTGCGCGTGGTTCTTGGCGGCGGCGCGGAGCATCGAGGGCCCGCCGACGTCGATCATCTCGATCACGTCTGCGGGGGCCACACCCGGTTTGCCGGCGACGGACGTGAACGGGTAGAGGTTGACGCAGACGACGGTAAACGGCTCGATGCCCTGCTCCGCGATCGCGGCACGATCGTCCTCCCGCTCGAGCCGGGCGAGGATCCCGGCGTGGATGCGCGGATGCAGCGTCTTCACGCGCCCGCCGAGCATCTCGGGTGCCTGGGTGACGTCCTCGACGGTCGTGACGGGAAGGCCCTGGCCTTCCAGGAAGGTGGCGGTGCCGCCCGAGGAGACGAGCTCGAACCCGAGGTCGACGAGGCTGCGCGCGAACTCCTCGATGCCTGTCTTGTCGTACACGGACAGCAGTGCTCTCATGCGGCGATCAACTCCCGGATGACGGAGGGAAGAAGCTGGTGCTCGGTGGCGTGGATCCGCTCCTCGAGCGTGGCGCGCGGCTCGACGGGCACGGGTGCCTGGCGGATCACGGAGCCGGTGTCGAGGCCTTCGTCGACCCAGTGGACGGTGACGCCGGTCTCGTCGACGCCCGCGGCGAGCGCGTCCTCGATCGCGTGCGCCCCGGGGAAGTCCGGGAGCAGCGAGGGGTGGACGTTGACGATCGCGCTCGGGAAGCGGTCGAGGAACGGCTTCGTGAGGAGGTGCATGTAGCCGGCGAGCACGACCAGCTCGACGCCGTGGGCCTCGAGCCAGGTGGCCATCACCAGGTCGCGCTCCTCGCGGTTCGGGTGACATTCCAGACCGAAGGTCGCGGTCGGCACGTTGGCGCCGCGGGCGCGTTCGAGGGCGAAGGCGTCCTTGCGGTTCGACGCGACGGCGCTGATCGGGAGTCGGGCGTCGAGCAGGGCCTGCAGGTTCGAGCCGTTGCCGCTCGCGAGCACGCCGATCATGCGATCCGTCCGATCGCGAGCTCGCCGGGCTGCGGCTCGGCGACGACGGCGCACCAGCCGATGCCGAGGTTGAAGACGCGCCGCAGTTCGTCCTCCTCGACGTGCCGCGCGAGCCACGCGAACACCTGCGGGCGCGTCCAGGAATCCCAGTCGATCTCCGCGACACGGCCTTCGGGCAGCACCCGCGAGAGGTTGCCGACCAGGCCGCCGCCGGTGACGTGCGCGAAGGCCTTCGCACGGCCGCGCAGGGCGCGCGCCTCGACGAGGTAGAGGCGCGTCGGGGCGAGCAGGTCGGGCCCCGCGTAGTCCTCGACGCCGAGGATGCGGCGCGCGAGCGTGAACCCGTTCGCGTGCACGCCGTTCGAGGCGAACCCGATCACGGAGTCGCCTGCCTCCACACCGGAGCCGTCGACG
>CAIYXH010000276.1 GCA_903930195.1 uncultured Actinomycetes bacterium
CGATCTAGGGCACGCGCTCGGCGACGATCCCGGCGCTGCGGCTCGCGCAGGAGACCTACGGCTGGCTCTCGCCGGACGCGATCCGCGAGGTCGCAGACGCGCTCGACCTGACGCCCGCCTACTGCCTCTCCGTCGCCTCCTTCTACGACCAGTTCCAGCTCGAGCCGGTCGGCGAGCACGCGATCGAGGTCTGCACGAACGTCTCGTGCGCGCTTTACGGCGCCCAGGACGTGCTCGAGGCGTTCGAGCGCGAGCTCGACTGCCACGCGGGCGAGACGTCCCCGGACGGCTCGGTGACCCTGCGCACGATCGAGTGCCTCGGCGGCTGCGGCTGGGGCACGATCGTCGCCGTCGACGGCCGCTACCGGACGGGTGTCAAGCCCGACGAGGCGCCGAGGATCGTTGCGGAGGTGCGCGGATGACCAAGCTCATCGTCATGGCCGGGACGGAGGATCGCGACCTGTCGAAGCTCGCCGAGTACGAGGCGGTCGGCGGCTACGCGAGCCTGCCGAAGGCGCGTGCGCTGGCTCCCGCAGCGGTGATCGACGAGCTGAAGGCCTCCGAGCTCCGCGGCCGCGGCGGCGCCTTCTTCCCGACGGGCCTCAAGTGGTCGTTCGTGCCGAAGCCCGACCAGAACCCGAACCCGCACTACCTCGTGATCAACGCCGACGAGTCGGAGCCGGGGAGCTTCAAGGACAACGAGATCCTCTCGCGCGTCCCGCACCGCTTCATCGAGGGCTGCCTGATCACGGCGCACGCGGTCGAGGCGAAGCACGTCTACATCTACATCCGCGGCGAGTACCTCGAGCCGTACGAGATCCTGGTCGCCGCGCTCGAGGAGCTGAAGGCCCGCCCCGAGCTGCTCGGCGGGGTGACCATCGTCGTCCACCGCGGCGCCGGCGCGTACATCTGCGGCGAGGAGACGGCCCTGCTCGACTCGCTCGAAGGCAAGCGCGGCCAGCCGCGCACGAAGCCGCCGTTCCCGGCGGTCGCAGGGCTCTACGCCTCGCCGACCGTCGTCAACAACGTCGAGACGATCGCCACCGTTCCCGCGATCCTCGAGCTGGGTTCGGCCGAGTACCTGAAGCTCGGCGTCGAGAACTCGCGCGGCACCCGCCTCGTCTCCGTCTCGGGCCACGTCGAGAACGGGGCCAACTTCGAGATCGAGCCGGGCATCCAGTTGCGGGAATTGATCTATGGGGAGCAGTACGGCGGCGGGATCCCGAACGGGCGCACGCTCAAGGCCGTGATCCCGGGCGGCTCCTCGACCGTGATCCTCACCGCGGACGAGATCGACGTCGGGTACGACTTCGACTCGCTGAAGACGCTGAACACGGCGATGGGCTCGGCCGGCGTGATCGCGCTCGACGACCGGGTGTGCATGGTGCAGCTCGGGATCCGTGTCTCCGAGTTCTACGAGCACGAGTCGTGCGGCAAGTGCACGCCGTGCCGTGAGGGCACCCGCTGGATGACGACGATCCTGCGCAAGCTCGAGGCCGGCGAGGCCTCGGAGGGCGAGCTCGACCTGCTGCTCTCGGTCTGCGACCGGATCAACGGCAAGTGCCTCTGCCCGCTCGGCGACACGGCCGCGATGGCCGTCGCGAGCTACGTCGACAAGTTCCGCGCGGAGTTCGTCGCGCACCTCGACGGCGGCTGCCCGCATCACGACTCCCCGCTCGAGGGCGTCCTCGCGCCGATCGCCCAGCATGCGCATCATCTCGGCTCGGCGGCCAGATTGGTTCACGCATGACCGACACGCAGGTGGAGATGGTCACGCTCACCGTCGACGGCCGCGAGGTCACCGTCCCGACGGGGACGGGTCTCGTCGAAGCCGCGCTCGCCGCCGGCATCGAGATCCCGGTCTTCTGTTACGAGCCGCGGCTCGGACCGCCGGTGGGCGCCTGCCGCATGTGCCTCTGCGAGGTCTCGCCCGGCCCACCGAAGCCGCAGGCCGCCTGCACGCTCTCGGCCGCCGAGGGCATGGACGTGAAGACGGCGCAGACGTCGGAGCTCGCGAAGGAAGCCCAGAACGCGACGCTCGAGTTCATCCTCGTCAACCATCCGCTCGACTGCCCTGTCTGCGACAAGGGCGGCGAGTGCCCGCTGCAGGACCTCACCTGCCGCTACGGCCCGGGCTCGACCCGGATGAGCTTCGAGAAGCGGACGCTCGAGAAGCCGATCCCGATCTCGCCGACGATCGCGCTCGACCGCGAGCGCTGCATCCTCTGTTACCGCTGCACGCGCTTCTCGGAGTCGGTCGCCGAGGACGGGCAGCTCGTGGCGCTGAACCGCGGCTCGCACTCGGTGATCGCGACGTTCGAGGACGAGCCGTACCTCGCGCCCTTCTCCGGCAACGTGATCGAGCTCTGCCCGGTCGGCGCGTTGACCTCGACGCAGTACCGCTTCGAGGCGCGGCCGTGGGAGATCCAGAACGTCCCGTCGGTCTGCGGCCAGTGCGCCGTGGGCTGCAACACGAGCGTCACGACCCGCGAGGGGAAGGTGAAGCGCGTTCTCTCGCGCAACCACCCCGAGATCGACGAAGGCTGGCTCTGCGACAAGGGCCGCTTCTCGTACTCGCACCTCTACGCCGAGGACCGGATTCAGGATCCGCTGCGCAAGGTCGCCCCGCGCCGCTTCGAGGCCATGGCCTGGACGGACGCGCTCGATCTTGCCGAGAGCCTGCTTCGCGCCGCAGGCGCGTCGATCGTCACGGCCTTCTCGGGCACCGAGACGGTCGAGCAGGCCTACGGCCTCGGCCGCCTGCTCCGCTCGGGGCTCGGCGCGCACGGCGCCGTGCTGCCGGAGCCAGTGCCGGACGCCCTCGACGCCTTCCGCGCGCCGCTCTCGTCGATCCGTGACGCGAAGACGATCGTCGTCCTCTGCGACGAACCCGTCGTCGAACGCGCCCCGATCGTCGACCTCTGGATCAAGTCCGCCCGGCGCAACGGCGCGCAGATCCTCTCGGAGATTCCGGCCGAGGGAGCCGCCGGAGCCGTGCTGATCAGCGACGACGCCGAGCGCTGCGCCTGGTTCGCGCGCGACCTCGAGGCCACCGCCGCGTTCTACCTGCCGCGCACGCCGAACGGCCGCGGCGTCTCCGACGCCTGGAGCTGCGCCGCCGACGGCGAGCCGGTCGACGAGGCACCGAAGCTGTTGCTGATCTCCGGTGACGACGCCGCTGCCGATCCGGCCGTGCGCGCCCTCGCGGCCCAGGCCGAGACGGTCATCGGGATCGGCCTCTTCGAGGAGTCGTTCCGCGGCCTCTGCGACCTCGTCCTCCCGGGGACGAGCTACCTGGAGCGCGACGGCACGACCGTCAACCTCGAGGGCCGCCTCCAGCGCCAGCGCCGCGCGGTGATCGCACCGTGCCCGGACGAGCTCGCCTGGATCGCGAAGCTCGCCGAGCGCTTCGACGTCGCCCTCTCGCCCCACTCCTCGCTCGTCTTCGACGAGGTCTCGGCGAAGCTCTACGGCGGCGTCACCTACGCCCAGCTCAACGAGCAGGCGCCGCTCCCGCCCCGCGCGACGGCTGTTGCCGACGTCTCCGCCCCGGCGCCCGTCCAGATTCCGGCCGGTGACGGGCTGCGGCTCGTGCGCTACCGCCCGCTCTTCTCCGGCCCGGCCGTCGAGCGCACGCCCGAGCTCGCGTTCCAACGCCCCGGTGACGAGCTCCAGGTCTCGCCGCCCGACGCACGCCGCCTCGGTCTCAAGACCGGAGAGCAGGCGGCCGTGAGCTCGAACGGCACGAGCCGCGAGCTGACCGTCCGCGTCGCGCGCGACCTGCCCGCAGGCGTCGTCCGCGCCCCGTACGCCGCCGCCGAGGGGCTCCACGAGCTCGTCACCGTCGCGAAGTCCGCGGAGGTGACCGCATGAGCCATCCCGCCGAGCCGTGGTGGGTCGCGCTGATCGAAGCAATCGTGATCGCGAACCTCGTCATGGGCGCCTTCGCCTACACGACCTGGCTCGAGCGCAAGGTGCTCGGCCGGATGCAGCAGCGGTTCGGCCCGAACCGCGCCGGCCCGTTCGGGCTCCTGCAGCCGATCGCCGACCTGATCAAGCTCGTCCGCAAGGAGAGCTTCTTCCCGCAGTCGGCCCACGAGATCCCCTACATCGCTGCCCCGATCATCTCGTGCTTCACGGCGATCGCCGCCTTCAGCGTGATCCCGTGGGGCCGCGGCTGGACGATCGACGGCACCTACGTCAACGGCGAGGTCGTCAACGTCCCGATCGCACTGATCCTGATCTTCGCGCTCGGCTCGATCGGCATCTACGGCTACATCGTCGGCGGCTGGGCCTCGGACTCGAAGTACGCGATCCTCGGCTCGATGCGCACGTGCGCGCAGCTCGTCTCCTACGAGGTCTCGCTCGCGCTCTCCGTGCTCGGCGTCGTCCTGATGGGCCAGTCGCTGAACCTTGTCGACATCGTCAACAAGGAGAACACGACGGTCTGGTTCTTCATCCCGCAGTTCGTCGGGCTCTGCGTGTTCATGCTCGGCGGGATCGCCGAGACCTCCCGCCCGCCGTTCGACCTCCCCGAGGCCGACACCGAGCTCGTCGCGGGGTACCACACCGAGTACGCCGGCATGCGCTGGGGCCTCTTCCAGACGGCCGAGTACATCAACATGATCGTGCTCTCCGGCCTCTGCGTGACGCTCTTCTTCGACGGCTGGCACTTCCCGTGGGTGCACTCGCTCGACGCGCTCGGGCCGATCTGGTTCGTGCTCAAGGTCGGGATCCTGATCACCTTCTTCATCTGGCTGCGCGCCTCCCAGCCGCGCCTGCGCTACGACCAGCTGATGCGCTTCGGCTGGAAGATCCTGCTCCCCGCCGCGACGCTGAACGCACTCGTCACGGCCTTCCTCGTGGTGCTCGTCAAATGAGCGCTCTCGTCCCGAACACCTTCAAAGGCTTCGGCGTCACCTTGAAGCAGGTCTTCAAGAAGCCGATCACGCAGCAGTATCCCGAGTACAAGCGGCCGATCTACCCGCGTTTCCGCGGGCGGCACAAGCTGCACCTGCACGAGAACGGGCTCGAGAAGTGCGTCGGCTGCTCGCTCTGCGCGGCGGCATGCCCGGCCGACTGCATCCGCGTCGTGGCCGAGGA
>CAIYXH010000277.1 GCA_903930195.1 uncultured Actinomycetes bacterium
CGTCCAGCTCACCGACGCCACGGGCGTCGCGGAGTTCCGCACGATCTACCCGGGCCACTACCAGGGCCGCACGACCCACATCCACGCCAAGGTGCACATCGGTGGGACGACGAGCGACGGCACCTATGCCGGCGGCCACGTCACCCACACGGGCCAGCTCCTCTTCGACGACGCGATCACGACCGAGGTCTACAAGCGCCTGCCCTACACCGGCGACACCGCCGCGCGCGTGCTGAACACCGCCGACCACGTCTACGACGATCAGCATGGGTCGAAGATCCTGCTGAAGCTGACCAAGCTCGGCACGCACGTCTCCGACGGCTACCTCGGCACCATGACCCTTGCCGTCAACCCCGCCTCCACGCCGACCGCAGTCGGTGTCTCCGGCTCGACGAGCGGTGGCGACGCTCCCAGCGGGGCGACGCCCGGTAGCGCCCCGATGTGAGCGGCGCGACGACCACCACCACCACCACAACGGCGAGCGGCTAGCGGCGTTTGGGGGTCGCACGACGCGGGGAAGTCACTCTCCGCGCCGTTGATGTCTGACAACCATGACGGAGGCGTGTTGCATACCCGACGCCAACCTCGCACGGCAATCCTCATTCCACACCGCCCCCTCGATCACCGCGAACCGATCAGACGTCAGCCTGGGCATCGAGCCTGACGGAACCGAGTCACGAACCGAGCACCTCCCTTCGGAATTCGAAATCCGCCTGCGGCGGAGCGAGAAAGCGAGACCATCGTGAACAGCCACCCCCCTGCGTCGCCGGGCGACCTGCCCGACCGTCGAACCACCATCGTCATCGCCGACGACCACAGCCTCATGCTCGCCGGCGTGAAACAGGCCCTCGAGAACGACCACGGCTTCGACGTCGTCGGTGAAGCTCACACGGGCCCCGAGGTCATGCCGCTCGTCAATCGGCGCCTGCCCGAGGTCGTTCTCCTCGACCTGCGCATGCCCGGTGTCGACGGCCTCAGTCTGCTTCAGCGCATCCGCACCGAGCATCCGGCGATGAAGGTCGTCATCTGCTCGATGTCGAGCGAGCCCGATCAGATCCAGGCGTCGTTCAAGCTGGGTGCAGCCGGCTACATCCTCAAGACGATCGATCCGCTCGACCTCGGCTCCGCGATCCGCCAGGCCGTCGAAGGCACCGCCTTCCACGCGCTCGGGCTCCCCGCGATGGCGGAGGACACCGCCGCGAAGACCGCCGGGCTCACCGACCGCGAGATCGAGATCGTCAAGGCCGTCTCACGCGGGCTGAGCAACAAGGCGATCGCCGCCGAGCTGTGGGTGACGGTGCAGACCGTCAAGTTCCACCTCACGAGCATCTACCGGAAGCTCGGGATCAGCAACCGCACCGAAGCAGCCAACTGGGCGCTCGGGAAGGGGTTGCTCAGCGATCAGAAGATCGCCGTCTGACGACGAGCCGCACTCGTTGGAGGGACAGGGCTTCAGCCCTGTGCCCGCGCTGTCGGCTGGTCTCGCCGAGACTCTCAGAGAGCTCGGCTTAATGTCGAATCTTGCTGCCCGGCTGCCTGCTACAGGGCGACAGGCGTATGCGTTTACCTCGCGTTCGAACGTGCAAACCACCGAGGCTGGATGGGCTCGGACACCCTAGGCGTCGCGCCCTCAACGGTGGCTCACCGATGGCCCACGGCCCGTCGATGCGCAGAGGATCTGACCCACTTGGCCCCTTGGTTTCAAGCCACATCCAAGGAGCCAAGCGGGCCTTCATAGCCCATACGGGATTCGAACCCGTGCCGCCGCCGTGAGAGGGCAGTGTCCTAGGCCGCTAGACGAATGGGCCGTGCAGCGCCGGAGTCTAGCGGGAACCGGCCGGTTTGCGCGCTAGCCCGCGATCTCGGCAACGAGCGGCGCGGTGTCGAGCGGCGCGAAACCGATGCGGGCGGCGATCTCCTCGCTCGAGGGCTTCGTGCCCTCCCAGAAGAGCCCGCGTAGGAGCTCGCCGGTCTCCTTGCTCCGCCACCACTCCTCACCGATCGTCTCGATCAGGTGCCGGCGGAGCTGGGCACAGCGGATCCAGGCACGGAGGTAGTCGGCCGAGTAGAAGCCGGCGTCCATGTCCGAGAGGTAGTTGTCGGCGCTGTAACGGATGCCGGTCGCCTCGGTGAGAAACTCCTCGTAGCCCTGCGAGGTGCCGCCGTCGTCGGCGAAGCGCTTCCAGAAGCCGAGCTCGTAGCGGAGCTTCGCCTCGTAGCGCCGGAAGAGCAGCGCCTCGAGGAAGGTCGTCGCCTGCGCGTTCTCCTCGGCCTGGCTGTCCGAGAGCCCGAAGTACTCGGCGTGCCAGCCCGGCTCGCGCGACACGGCCTCGAAGATGTACGAGTAGATCTCGGTCAGCGCGTGGTCGCGCGACAGCCGGCGGAACGGGAGCGGCAGGCTCGGGTCGACGCCGCCGTAGTGGAGCGCATGCCCGGCCTCGTGCAGGAACGCGGCGTAGTCGTGGATGCCGCCCTGGGCGCGCGTGATCAGGTGCACGACGTTCGGCGGGTCGCTCGCGATCACACACGCGCGCGGGGACTTCTGCGGGCGGTCGTCGAGGTCGAGCTTGATGTTCGTCGCCGCCGCGAGGTCGAAGCCGAGGTTGGAGACCGTGGCCAGGCAGATCTCGGTGGCCTTGTCCTTCGTATACGTGGCCTCGAGCGGCGAGAGGCGGCGCATGTACGCCGTGTGGAAGCTCGACGGCACTGCGGCGCGATCCGGGCCGAGCAGCTTCTCGAACCAGCGCTCGCGGAGCACCGCGTAGGTCTCGGCGGAGGCCTTCGAGGCCGCCTCGAGCGTGCGGGAGAGCTCGCGCAGCGAGATCCCCTTCTCGTCCTCGTTGCGCTCGATCGCGTCGGCAATCCCCGACAGGTCGGCCGCCAGCTCTTCCCCCAGCGAGAGCAGCTCGAGGCGCTCGTCGTTGAACGTCGCGCTCGCGAGCGCCTGGATCTTCCCGAGCTCCTCGCGGTCGGCGTAATCCGGCAGGACAGCAGTCATCGCCTGGGCGTTCCGGAGGGGCATCTCCTCGCCCTTGAAGGTCACGCGCTCGGCCAGCAGCCGGTTCTCGAACTCGTCGTCGCGCTCCACGAGCTCGGCGGAGATCAGGCCACCCTCGCAGGTCATCCGTAGGCGCGCCAGGAGCTCGCGCTCGTCGCCGGTGGCGCCGTTCTCGGCCTCGCGGAGCGACTCGAGCTGCTCGCGACTGAAGAGATCGGCGTAGCGGTGAACGATCTCTGCCTGCTCGGAGGTCTCCTTCTCCCCGACCCGCACCGCGCGATGCTCCTCGGAGCGCTCGAAGAGATAGCTCCCCAGGCGGCTTTCGAACTCTGCGGGTGTCCGGACGGCGGCGACGCTCAAGGCGCCGACACAGTAGCCGCGTGCGCGCGCACGGCGACGATCAGATCGTTGGGCGCGAACGGCTTCTCGAGCACCGCGGCCGCCCGGTCGACGTAGGCCTGCGGATCCGTCGTCCCGCTCACGACCACGGTGGGGATGCCGTCGGCGACCAGCTCGTCGAGGAGCTCATCGCTCGGCACGCCGCAGATGTGCATGTCGAGGAAGACGAGACCCGGCCGCCCAGCGGCGAGAAGCTCCCGTGCCTCCTCGTGCGTGCCCGCGTCTCGGACCTCGAGCTGTTCCAGCTCGAGGCTCACGCGGTAGAGCATCCGCAACGCCGGATCATCCTCTACCACCAAGATCCACGACCCCCCAGTCACGACCCCGGAATCCTACTCCTTGCAGGCGGTTCAGGCGTCGGCGGCGGCAGCGAGACGCGTCAGCGACGTCTCCTTGCCGACGAGCTCGAGGCTCTCGAAGAGCCCCGGCGAGATCTTCGACCCCGTCACGGCGAGCCGGATCGGCCCGAAGGTCGGCCCCGGCTTCAGCCCGAGCTGCTCCGCCAGACTGCGCAGGGCGGACTCGATCCCCTCTGCCGTCCACGGGTTGACGGGCCCGAGCGCAGCGTGCGCAGCGAGGCAGATCTCCGGATCGGCCGCAGCGGGCGCCACCTCGGCGAACGCGAAGCGAACGAAGTCGGGATACGTGTCGAGCCGCTCGAGCTTCTCCCGCACGAGCGGCACCGTCTCGCGCACCCGCTCCGCCGGCCAGTCGATCCCCTGCCCGGCCAGCCAGTCGAGCAGGAACGCCGCGTAGGTCTGGTCGTCGAGGCCGCGCAGATAGACGCCGTTCATCCAGTCGAGCTTCTGGTAGTCGAACGTCGACGGGCTCGCACCGACGCGCTCGAGCGAGAACCGCTCGATGAGCTCGCTCTCGGACATCACCGTGGTCTTCTCGTCGAAGCTCCAGCCGAGGAGCGCCAGGAAGTTCATCAGCGCAGGCGCGTAGTAGCCCTGCTGGCGGAAGACGTCGACGGAGACGGCGCCGTGCCGCTTCGAGAGCTTCTTGCCGTCGCTCCCGAGGATGTTCGGCAGGTGCGCGTACACGGGCTGGCCGGCGCCGAGGGCGTTGCGGATGTTGATCTGCGTCGGCGTGTTCGAGACGTGATCCTCGCCGCGGATCACATGCGTGATCCCGTCGGTGATGTCGTCGACGGGTGAGACGAAGTTGTAGGTCGGGTGGCCATCCGAGCGCACGATCACGAGGTCGGGCAGCAGCTCGTTGCGGAACTCGATGTGGCCGCGCACGGCGTCCTCCCACGAGACGACGCCCTCCTTGGGCTGCCGGAAGCGGATCGCCCCGTCGTCCAGGTAGGCCTTGTCCTCGCGGACGAGTTGTTCGGCCAGCTCGCGCGCCCGGTCGGCCGTGTCGAGCTGGAAGGCGACGGGGCCGTCCCAGTCGACGCCGAGCCAGCGCAGGGCGTCCTGGATCTGGTCGACCGCCTCGATCACCTCGCGGCTCGTGTCGGTGTTCTCGATCCGCAGCAGGCACGCGCCGCCCTGCTGGCGGGCGTAGAGCCAGTTGAAGAGGAACGTCCGCACGCCGCCGATGTGCAGGAAGCCGGTGGGGCTCGGTGCCATGCGGACGCGGACGCTCATCGCCGTATCGTACGGTCGTGCAGTTCGGAGCCCACGTCTCATCCGCCGGCGGCATCGACACGGCAATCGACCGGATCGAGGCGATCGGCGGCGACTGCGTCCAGGTCTTCACGCAGAGCCCGCGGATGTGGCGCCCCACGAACCACAAGCCCGAGGCGATCGAGCGCTTCAAGTCCCGCCGAGCGGAAGCACAGATCGGTGGGGTCGTCTGCCACGCGCTCTACCTCTGCAACCTCGGCTCGGCCGACTCGGCGATCTACGAGAAGTCGATCGCGGCCATGTCGGCGACGGTCGACGCGGCCGTCGCGATCGAAGCCGACGGCGTGATCTTCCACGTCGGCTCGCACCTCGGCGCCGGCCTCGACGAGGCGTTCGAGCGCGTGATCGAAGCGCTGCGCCGGATCCTCGAGCGCTGCACCGGCCCCACCTACCTCCTGATGGAGAACTCCGCCGGCGCCGGCGGGACGATCGGCCGCTCGCTCGAAGAGCTCGCCCGGCTCTCCGACGGGCTCGGGCATCCCGAGCGCCTGGGGCTCTGCCTCGACTCGTGCCATCTCTACGCCTCCGGCTACGACGTCACGGATCTCGACGCCGTCGACGCGCTCGTCGGCCGGGTCGACGAGCTGATCGGCGTCGACCGCCTCCGTGCGCTCCACGTGAACGACTCGAAGACGCCGCTCGGCTCGAACCGCGACCGCCACGCGAACATCCTCGAGGGCGAGCTCGGCGAGGGGCTCGGCGCCTTCCTCTCCCACCCGTCGTTCCAGCAGCTCAGCGCGTACCTCGAGGTCGAGGGAACGGGCGACGGCCCGAACGCGGACGAGCTGCGCAAGGTGCGCGAGCTGCACGACCGCTGGGCCGAGAAGCGCAGATGAAGCGCGCCGCGCTCGGCGCGCGCGCACTCGCGGTGCTCGTCGACGGGCTCGTGACGTTCTTCGCCTTCGGCGCCGCCCTCAGCTTCGTCACGGGGCACGCGCACGTCCACGGGAGCTCCTTCAACTTCACCCTCTCGAACGGCGGGGCGATCGTCTGGTCGCTCGTCTCGTGGTCGTACTGGATCGTGCTCGAGGCGGTCTACGGCACGACGCTCGGCAAACGACTCGTCGGCATCCGCGTCGTCGGGCCGGACGGGAAGAAGCCGACGTGGAAGGCCTCCGCGATCCGCAACCTCCTGCGCGTGGTCGACATGGCCCCGTACTTCGTGCCGTACGTCCTCGGCTTCGTCGTCGCGCTGCGGGACGACGAACGGCGGCGCCTCGGCGACCGCGTCGCCGGCACCCGCGTCGTCTCGTAGCGTTTCGGAGGGACAGGTCTAGAGACCTGTCCCTCCAAGAACGGCAACGGCGCAGGCCGCGCTACGACTTGTCGCCCTCGCCCTTGAGCTGGGCGAAGACGCGGAAGGTGGGCTCGCCGACCGGCAGCTCGCCGAACTCGGGGTTGACACAGCCCGTCTCGTCGGTGCGGGAGACGTAGGTGTTCTCGATCTCGGCGCGGCACATCGGGAGTGGCTGGCGCCGGGCGCGGATCGCGCCGAAGCCGAGGGAGCGGCGCTCGGCCGCCTCGAGCAGGTCGAGGTCGATCTCGACGTCGTAGACCTTCTGCATGCAGCCCACGTAGGTGTGCCCCCACCCCTTGTAGGAGTAGACGAACGGGCAGCTGCGCTCGAGGCACGCACCGGGGTACACGACCTTCTCGCAGTGCACCTCGCAGCGATGGCATTCCATCTCTTCCTGCGGGTGCAGGGGGAGCGTGGCGGCAGCTTGGTTCCGGGGCATCTCGGCCATTGTGTGCCCCATTTTGCCAGTCTTCAAGACTTGACGTTCGTGCTAAACGGCGCTACGCCGGGGGCCTTCCGAGGCCGCCGATAGGCTGTGTTTCGTGGCGCGTGGACTGCTCTGGGCGTCGCTCGCCCTCACCCCCGTCGTGATCGTCGCCAAGTACGCCTTCGGCGTCGGCGGCACGGTCGAGTTCCTTCTGGCGTGTGGCGCGCTCTGCCCGCTCGCCTACATGATCGGCAAGGCGACCGAGAACGTCGCGGAGCACACAGGACCCGGGATCGGCGGATTCGTGAACGCGAGCTTCGGCAACGCGCCGGAGCTGATCATCGCCCTCCTCGCCGTCCATCAGGGGCTCCCCGACGTCGTCCGCGGCTCGATCACCGGCTCGATCGTCTCGAACCTCCTGCTCGTGACCGGATTCGCGATCATCGCCGCCGGCAGGGGTCCGCTCGACCGGCGCTCCCTGGGGACGCAGATCGCCACGATCGTCGGCTGCGTCGCGCTGTTCCTCGTGCCGTCGATCCCCGGCTGGCACGGCAGCCCCGACCGGCACACGCTCTACCTCGTCTCGCTGCCGGTCGCCGCGGTGCTGCTCGGGTTCTACATCGTCGTCACCTGGCGGAACCTGCGGCGCCACCGCGACGCGCATGTCGCCGAGGCACATCCGGGCGCGTGGAGCCTGCCCACCGCGCTCTGGGTGCTCGCGGCGGCCACCGTGGCGACCGCGTTCGTCTCGGAGGCCCTCGTCGGGGCGCTGACGGAGTTCGGGCAGGCGCTCGGGCTCTCGGACTTCTTCGTCGCCGTCGTGATCGTCGCCATCGTCGGGAATGCGGCCGAGCACGGCGGGGCGATCGTCGTCGCGCGCAAGGGGAACCTGCCGCTCGCGAGCGAGATCGCGATCTCGTCGTCGACGCAGGTCGCCCTGTTCGTCGCACCGGCGATCGCGCTCTGCTCCTGGCTCGTCGGCCGCGGGCTCCCGCTCGCGTTCCGGCCGGTCGAGATCGCGACGATGGCAGGCGCCGCGCTCTTCGTCGGACTCGGCGTGACCGACGGCAGGGCCCGCCGCTGGGAAGGCTTCGCGCTGCTCGCGCTGTACGGGGCCGCCGTGGCCGCGTACGCCCTCTCCGGCGACGCCTAGGGCGTCGGCGTCGGCTCCTGGAGCCGGCTGAACGGGTAGCCGCCCCAGGTCATCCGCTCGCCCTCGACCCGGAGGATCTCACCGCGCTCGCGGCCCGAGACAACGCGGAAGACGCCCGGCGCCGTCTGCTCGAACACGGCCGGAGGCTGCCACGGCATCGCGCCGTCGACCGTCGCCTCGAGCGTGCCCGCGTGCCACGAGAAGATGAACTCGACCCCCTCCGACCACCAGCGGCCGAGCAGCGGTGCGATCTCTGCCGGCGGCTCGGCTTCCGGCGTCCAGACGATCGGGTCGGCCGGCCACATGTCGAGCGTCGTCGTCGCGAGCGACAGCGCGAGCTCCTTGACGCCGGCGGTGCCGGAGTTCGTCAGCGCGGCGGCGCCCGTCTTTGTCGCGCGGTTCACGTAGACGCCGGCGAGAAAGCCCGGCATCGCGCCGCCGTGGCCGCCGAAGATCCGCTCGCCGCGCTGGATCAGCTCGAGCCCGATCCCCCAGCCGACGATCCAGCGATCGGGATTCACCATCACCTGCGGCAGCCAGAGCTCGTCGACCGTCTCGACCGCAAGCACGTCGTCGTGCCCCTCGACGAGGAACACCGCCCAGCGGGCGAGATCGTCCACCGTCGACCAGAGCTGCCCCATCGAGGCGACGGCGCCCATGTCGCTGTGCGGCTCACGCGCAGCAGTCCCGGCCCACGCGTCGACGAGGTACCCGATCGCGTTCGGACCCTCCTCCGTCCAGGTCGTGCGCGTCAGCCCCAGCGGGCCGATCACCCGGGCGTCGACGTAGGCGGTGTACGCCTGTCCGCTGCAGCGCGCGACGACCTCGCCGAGCAGGCCGAAAGCGAGATTCGAGTAATGGTGGGCCCGTGCGGGCGGCAAGACGTGCTCGTAGGCGCCGATCACCTCGTCGATGCCGGGAACAGCGCCGGTGACGAACATCTCGCCTGCCTCGCGCCGCAGGCCCGAGAGGTGCGCGAGGAGGCGGCGGATCGTCGGCGACCCGGGCGCGATCCCGTCGAGGTGCCGCTCCAGGCGGTCGTCGAGGTCGAGCAGGCCGGCGTCGCGGAGCTGCATGATCGCGACGGCCGTGAAGGTCTTCGTGATCGAGCCGATCCGGTACTGATGCTCCGGTGTCGCGGCTGTCTGGCTCTCGAGCTCGGCGAATCCGGCCGCACCCGACCAGACGGTCTCCCCCGCCCGGACGACCGCGGCCGCAACCGACGGCCGCCGCTCGGCCTGCGCCGCGCGCACGAGCCGATCCAGCTCCCGGCCGAGGGTCTCAGGCGCCGGCAAGAGCCTCCGGCACGAGCGCGATCGCGCCGTCGATGTCCGCGTCGGTCACGTCGAGATGGGTCACGGCCCGGAGCACGCCCGGCCACACGGTCGTCGTGAGCGCCACTCCTGCGACTTCGAGCCGCTCGACGGCCCTGTGGCTTTCGAGCCCGAGCGCACCGACGTCGAGCTGCACGAAGTTCGTCTCGACCCGCTCCAGGTCGACCGACAGCCCGGCAGTGGCCCAGCCCTCCGCCAGGCGGCGTGCGCGGGCATGGTCGTCGGCGAGGCGGGCGACGTTGTGCTCGAGCGCGTAGAGCCCGGCCGCTGCGACGATCCCGGCCTGACGCATCGCGCCGCCGAAGCGATGCTTGCCGACGCGTGCGCGGCGCATCAGCTGCTCGCTCCCTGCGATCACGGCACCGAGAGGGGCCCCGAGCCCTTTCGAGAGACACAGCGCGACCGTGTCGAACCGGCCCGCGATCACGGCCGCCGGCACTCCGAGCGCCACGGCCGCATTCGCAAGGCGCGCCCCGTCGAGATGCGCCGCGAGCCCGACCTCGCGCCCGGCCAGCACGACCGCCTCGAGCTCGTCGAGCGGCCAGACCGTCCCGCCGGCGCTGTTGTGGGTGTTCTCGAGGGCGAGGATCGACGCGCGCGGCTGATGGAAGCTGTCGCTCGGATGCACCGCCGCCGGGATCTGCTCGGGTGCGAGGCGACCGTGGTGGCCGGGCAGCGGCCGTGTCTGGAGGCCCGAGTGGTAGGCCGCGCCGCCGAGCTCGGCGATCACGATGTGCGCCGTCTCCTCGACGATCACCTCGGTGCCACGCTCCCCCAGGATCGCGAGGGCGATCTGGTTGCCCATCGTGGCCGTCGGCAGGTAGACGGCCTCTTCCTGGCCGAGGAACTCCGCGGCGCGGCGTTCGAGCTCGAGCACCGTCGGGTCGTCGCGGCGCTGCTCGTCACCGACCTCGGCCTCTGCCATCGCGCGGCGCATGGGGGCCGAGGGCTTCGTCTGCGTGTCGGAGCTGAGATCGATCACGTGCGCGCAGCCTCGACGGCGGCAGCGGCGGCGTCTTCGCCATCGGCTCCGAGCCCTGCGACCACCCCGTCGATGTCGGCCTCGCTGCGGTTCTGGCTCAGCTTGAACTTCGCTTCCACGCGGGTCAGCTCGAGCTCGACGCCGACGATCGCCCGCAACTGACCTCCGTGGAAGCGCGCCGGCGCGTCGTCGACGCTCCACGGATGCTCGCGGCCGCCCTCATGGCGCTCCGTGAGGCGACGCACGACCATGTCGACCCACTCCGGGTCGTCATGGATCTGCAGCGTCCCGTAGACGTGGGCCGTCGTGTAGTTCCAGGTCGGCACGACCCGCCCGTGCTCGCGCTTCGTCGCATACCACCCCGGGCTCACGTAGGCGTCGACGCCGTGGGCGATCACGAGCGACTCGCCGTGCGCGGCGCGTTGCCACTGGTCGTTCTTGCGGGCGACGTGACCGATGAGGGCGTTGCGCTCCGGGTCGTGCAGGAGCGGCAGGAAGGTCGCGACGAGGCCGTCGTCGGTCGCAGTGACGAGATCGCCGGCCTGGATGCCCGCGAGGAACGCCTGCGTGGCCTCGTCGTCGACGGCGAAATGCGGCGGGACGTACATCTAGAGCCGGGTTTGCTCCACGAAAAGAGCTTAGACGGCGCCAACCTGTTTCTTACCGAGCGGAAGCTCGATCCCAACCGGGCCGATGGATCCTGGGGTTGTTCGACCAACCCCCCCTTGCGAAGGAGTTCCACCCTCATGAAGCAGAAGCTCACCATCCTCATCGGCCTCACCGTCGCAGCCCTCGCCCTCGCAGCCGCCGCCGTCGCCGGCACCGTCACCGCCACCGCCACCGCCACCGTCACCGGCGCCGGCTCCCTCGGCCTCACCCACGGCGCGACCGCCTCGATCAGCGACACCCTCGACGGCAGCGACCAGTCCGCCAGCTACACCGTCCCCCTCTCCGTCACCGACGCCCGCGGCACCGGCGCCGGCTGGAACCTCACCATCACCTCCACCACCTTCACCGACAGCTCCTCCCACACCCTCGCCACCACCGCCTCCACCATCACCGGCGTCACCTCCGCATGCGTCAACGGCGGCACCTGCACCAACCCCACCAGCACCATCACCTACCCCCTGACCGTCCCCGCCGCAACCTCGGCACCGGCCGCCGTCAAACTCTTCAACGCCTCCGCCAACACCGGCATGGGCCGCTTCACCATCACCCCCAGCATCAACGTCGCAATCCCCGGCAACAGCTACGCCGGCACCTACAACAGCACCGTCACCGTCGCCGCAGTCTCCGGCCCCTAA
>CAIYXH010000278.1 GCA_903930195.1 uncultured Actinomycetes bacterium
CGCTCGGTCTACGGCCCGGAGGGCGAGCAGGCCGCCCTGGCGCTCTTCCGCCGGCTGCCGCTCGGCCGCGAGCTGGCGCAGTCGACCCGCGAGCTGACCGAGGCGCTGGAGGCGCTCGAGGGCCGAACGCTCGAGAAGGTCTCGGTGACGTCCGTGGGACCAGGAGAATACGGTGTGACGATCTCGACACCCGAGTTCGAGATCGTGCTTCGGCTCGGTCGGGCCGGGGCCCGGTTGGCGACGATAGGAGCGTAAGAGCCTTGACCTACATCATCGGCGAGAACTGCGTGGACACGAAGGACATGTCCTGCCAGAGCGTATGCCCGGTCGACTGCATCCACGAGGTCGAGAAGATGCTCGTGATCGACCCGGACGAGTGCATCGACTGCGGCGCCTGCGAGCCGGAGTGCCCCGTCGACGCGATCCTGCCGGAGGATGCGATCCCGGACGAGTGGCAGCCGTTCGTCAAGATCAACTACGCGTTCAAGGACGGCAAGGACGCAGTCAACGGCCTCGTTGCCGCGTATGTCGAGGAGACCGGCCTCGACCCCGATCGCACCATCGAATAGCGGGTCGGGCGTGACCAAGGCGTACTACATGGCGTGCCTCGACCTCGAGGGGCGCCGGTGTCTCGTCGTCGGCGGCGGCGCGGTCGGCCTCGAGAAAGCGGCGGGCCTCGCGGCTTGCGGCGCCGAGGTCGTCGTCGTCTCCCCCACGCTTGCCGACGGCTTCGCCGAGCTCGACGTCGAGTGGAAGCAGCGCCGCTACCGGAAGCGCGATCTGCGCGGCGCGTTCCTCGCCATCGCCGCGACCGAGGACTCTGTCGTCAATACCCGGGTGCATCGCGATGCCGAGCGCCGCTCGATGCTCTGCAACGTCGCCGACGTGCCCGAGCTCTGCAACTTCATCCTTCCGGCCGTCCACCGCGAGGGCCCGATCGCCATCGCGGTCTCGACGGGTGGCGCCTCACCGGCGCTGGCGAAGCGGCTGCGCACGCAGATCGCCGCGCTCGTCCGCCCAGAGCATGCTGCGCTGGCCGAGGATCTGCGCGCGATGCGGCCCGACGTGAAGGAGCGCTTCGCGACCTACGAGGAGCGCCGCGACTACTTCGAGGACGTCGTCACCGAGCGCCTGGAAGAGGCACGCGCTTGACCGTCTTCCTGGTGGGCGCCGGCCCCGGCGATCCGGGCCTGATCACGGCGAAGGGGCTCGACCTCGTCCGCACCTGCGAGGCGCTCGTCTACGACGTGCTCGTCTCGGAGGAGCTTGTCGCCGAGGCGCCCGACGAGGCGCTGCTGATCTCGCGCGAGGGGCTGAAGCAGGAGCAGATCAACGAGCTCCTGGTCGAGCTCGGCCGCCAGGGCCTCGAGGTCGTGCGTCTGAAGGGCGGCGACCCCTACGTCTTCGGCCGCGGCGGCGAGGAGGTGCTCGCCCTGAACGAGGCCGGCATCGCCTGCGAGGTCGTGCCCGGCGTCTCGGCGCTCTCGTCGGTTCCGGCCTCCGCCGGGATCCCGATCACCCACCGCGGCATCTCCGCGCAGGTGACGCTCGTGAGCGGCCATCGCGCCGACGGCTCCGACCTCGACTACCCGCAGCTCGCCGGCACACCCGGCACGGTCGTCCTCTTCATGGGCGTCGCACACCTCCGCGCGATCGCCGCAGGGCTGATCGCCGCGGGCAAGGATCCGGAGACCCCGGCGGCGGTCGTCGCGAACGGCACCCGCCCCGACTCCGAGTGGGTCGCAGGCACGCTGCGGGAGATTCCCGTTCTCGCCGCGGCGCTCGAGTCGCCGGCGCTGCTCGTGATCGGCGACGTCGTCGCGCTCGGAGCACGGATCCGGCCGAGCCTGACGACCGCGCTCGACCCGGCATACCGCTCGTAGGGACAGGGCTTCAGCCCCGTCCTGGTTCGGACCTTCGGCCAGGTCGCACCGGGCTCCAGCCGAGTAGGTTGCGCTCGTGGAGGCCGCACCGACCAGACGTGCGCCTCTGCTGTGTGTGCTGGCGCTGGCGCTCGCGCTACCAGCGGCGGGCCTGGCAGCCGGCGCACCGGCTTTCAAGACGGGCAGCTACGTGGGGAAGACGAGCCCGGTGTTCCTCGACGACACCACCGGCAAGATCCGGCACGTGGCGAGCTCCGTCTCGTTGCTCGTCGAGCCGACCACCGCTGCTGCCTGCGACGGCCACGGCTCCGCGCCGGTGCTCTGCCTCACGAACGGCTTGAACCAGCCGTTCGCCGAGTGGGACACCGAGGACGTCGGCGGCGGCGAACAGGTCTGCGGCCCGCCTGCGGCGTTCACGAACGGCGTCAACGCGGGCTTCATGCTCGAGAAGATCGTCCCGAAGAGCGGCATCGTCATGATCGACGAGAAGACCCCCGGCGACGCCGAGCACGTCTCGGCCAAATTCGTCGTGCACAAGACCGGTGTCGTCACCGGTTCGCTCACCCAGGTCGTGAACGTCTCGAACGCCTCCACCAACGGCAAGACCGAGCCGTTGTGCACGACCGGCGCTGTGACGTTCACCGCCCGGTTTGTGGGCTGACCCCGAACCGGGCGGTGACGTAGACCTCGTCGCTGCTTACGCGACGATGAAGCCGGTGCTCTTGACCGCGGCGAGGATCCGGGTCATGGTCTTGCCGCTGGCGAAGGCGGATGGGGCGGGGTAGGGCTTGGCGCCGCTTCTGCGGATGTCGGCGATCCAGGCTGCGTGCCATGCCTCGA
>CAIYXH010000279.1 GCA_903930195.1 uncultured Actinomycetes bacterium
CCCGCCGTCGCGAGGAACACGATCACGAGGCGTGTGCGCGCGACGTTCACGCCGAGGCTCGCCGCCTCCTCGTCGCCGACGCTCAGCACGTCGAGGGTGCGCCGGTGGAGCAACAGGCCGACGGTGCTGACCGCGACGTAGGGCACGAGCAGCGCGATGTCGTGCCAGCCGGCGGTGTCGAGGCAGCCGAGGATCCAGCTGTAGACCTCCTGGAGCGAGTCGGTGTGCTGCTGCTGCACGAACGTCTGGATGGCCGTCAGGAACGAGGTGACGGTGACGCCGGCGAGGATCAGCGTCGCCGTGCTGCGCCCGGCGGTTCCGGCGGCGGTGCTGCCGAGCACGTAGGTCGCGGCGACGGCCACCGCACCGCCGCCGAACGCGGCGAGCGGGATGAGGTCGTAGGAGTTGATCGCGCCGCCGCCGTAGACGACGGCGAGCGTCGTGCCGAGCCCGGCACCCGCGGCGATCCCGAGGAGGTACGGGTCGGCGAGCGGGTTGCGGAAGACGCCCTGGTAGGAGGCGCCGGCGAGCGCGAGCATGCCGCCGACGAGCAGGCCGAGCACGACGCGCGGAACGCGGAGCTGCCAGAAGATCGCGCTGTCCTCGGCCGTCATGTGGCTGTGGATGCCGAGCAGCGGGATGTGCGAGGCGACCTCGGTGAGGATGTCCTCGACCCCGAGGTTGACGGGGCCGACGAGCACCCCGAGGAGCGTGGCGCCGAGCAGGAAGACGACCGCGACCGTGACCGGGACCGCAAGGCGCAGAGCGGAGGGAGCGCGGGTTGCGCTCCCTCCGAGCTCCGCTGCCGGGGCGGCGTCGATCACCCCTGCTCGACCTTCTTCACCGCGGTCGCGACCGTCTGCAGGAAGTCGACGATGCGGGGCCCCCAGCACGACGCGATGTCGTCGCTGACCGGCACGACGCCGCCGTCCTTCAGGGCCGGGATGCTGCTCCAGCCCGGACGCTTCTTGACGGTTGCCGCTGTCTGCGCGCAGCACTTCGTGTCGGCGAGGATCACGAGATCCGGCTGCGCGCCGACGATGTACTCCGCCGAGAGTTTCGGATAGCCGGAAGAGGCACCCTGCGCCGCGTCGGCGATGTTCTTCAGCCCGAGGAGCCCGAGCAGCTGCCCGCCGAACGTCTTCGACGTCGCCGAGTAGTAGTCCGGGCTGAGCTCCTCGTAGAAGGAGACGGGCGTCGCCGGCTTCTTCACCGAGGCGACGATCTTCGCGATTCGCTGCTTGATCGTCGTGACGGTCTTCGCGGCGCCGCCCGTCCGCCCGGTTGCCTTGCCGAGCGCCGTGATCTGCGCATAGGCGCCAGCGAGGTTCGTCGCGGGAGCCTGGAGCAGCGTCGGGATCTTGAGCTTCCCGAGTGCCGCGACGATCCCGTTCGAATCGGCCGAGAGGACGACCAGGTCAGGGTTGTAGGCAGCGATCGCCTCGGCGTTCGGGGTGTAGCCCGAGAGCTTCGAGTGCGGTGCGTTCGCCGGGTAGTTCGACTGGTCGTCGACGGCGACGACCTGCTTGCCGGCGCCGATCGCGAACAGATCCTCGGTCGCCGTCGGCGAGAGCGAGACGATGCGGGTGGGCACGGCCTGCGTGTGCGCGCCGATCGTCATGGGGGCCACGCCGGCGAGTGCCGCGACCGTGGCGAGGGCAGCGAGCGCCCGAATACGTGTCGTCATACAAGAACCTCCGCTTGGTAGCGGAGGATGGAAGGCTCGGGCGGCGGCGCCGCGCGAACCGCCCTTCCTCCGAGGGCTGCGTTCGACGACAGAGGCAGGCGACCTGGCTCGTCCCTTCCGCAGAAGGGCATCGCAGTTGCGGGACAGCGCCGGATTCGCACCGGCTTCGCTGCTACTCCATCGACCGGGGATATGTGCCCGGCAGGCGGGACGATACCTAGTAGCCCCAGGTCTTCAGGTCGTTGCGGACGAGGGCGAAGTACGCGGTGGCCTTCTTCGGCAGGTCATAGCCGTGAACGAGGTACGGGCGCGCCGCGAGGACACGCGTCCAGGCGGCGTCCTGCGCCCCGAGCATGGACTCGTCGGCGAGGTACGCGGCGAGGATCCCCCGGACCGAACCGAGTCTCCGCGAGCGACGGCTCAGGTAGGCCTGCCACTGTCGGGCCGCATCCTGGCGCACGAGCGACGGGAACTGCCGGGTGATGTCGTTCGCACGACCGTCTGCGTAGCTCCAGACCTGCACCGGCATGGCCGAGTCGGCGTAGTCCGTGAACGCATAGGCGAAGCGGTCGTCCACGCTCTTCAGCTCGGTGACGCCGGACTTGTTCAGGTCGACGAGCGACGGCAGTGGGTCGCCCCACCACTTGACCCGCCGCGTGTATGACGAGGCGTGGCCCCCGGAGAGGTAGAGCACCGAGAGGAAGCAGCAGTGCGCGCCGCCCGTGTAGAAGGTGACGTCGACGTCAGGGGCCGCGTCCCTATCGAGCCGCGCGACCGCAACGCTCTTGGCGTGGGCGACGAGCGCGTTCGCCGGCATGTCGTCGGGAGCGCCGAGTTTCGTGTGGAGGAGCGTCTTCCCGTCGCGCTTCACGGTCAGCGTGAAGTCTGCGAAGCGCCGGAAGAACTCGACGCTCGAGCCGCGGTCGAGGTAGGTGAGCTGCGCGTGGGTCGTCCCGTCCGCGACCGTCTCCGTGACGATATGCGGCCCCGCTGCACACGCGGCGGGGACGAGCCGGAGTGCCGTGACGGTCAGCGCTCCGACGACGAGGAGGCGCACGCTAGGAGCGCTTCGTGTCGCGCCTGTAGGCGCGGGCGGCAAGCGCGGCGGCACCGACGGTCCAGTTCGCGGTGACGAGCCAGCCCTTCCCCGACCAGCCGCTTCCGCCCAGCGAGACGTGGCTTGCCTGGACGAGCCAGAACGAGGGGATGCACTCCGCGATCGTGTGCATCGTCCCGGAGCCGATCGGGAACCAGACGCCGCCGACGAAGGCGAAGAGCGCCGTCGAGCCGCCCATCACCGGGCCGATGGAGTCGGGGGCGACGAGGTGGCCGAGCAGGATCCCGAGTGCCGCGAAGGGCAGCAGCCCGATCAGCATCAGCCAGGTCATGTGCACCCAGCGGCCTGCGGGCATGCCCACGCCGAGCGTCGCGCCGGCGATGTAGAGCAGGCCGAGGCTCATGCTCGCGACGAGGTAGGCGCTGACGATCTTCGCGCGGAAGTACTCCTTGGTCGTGAGCGGCGTGATCCGCAGCTGGCGGTTCCAGCCGACGGAGCGCTCGCCCGCGATCCGCGCGCCGGCGGAGAGCATCGCGTTCATCGAGCCGAACGCGGCCAGGCCGACCATGTAGTAGAGCGGCGCTGAGAGTCCCGAGCCGCTCAGGTCAGTGGTGTGCCGGTTCGGCGCCGCGATCAGGTAGTAGAGCCCGAGCGGGAAGCCGAACGTGAAGATGTAGAAGCGGCGGTTGCGGAGCGCGCGGCGCAGCTCGAGGCGGAGGTAGACGCTGTTCACGCGCCGTCCTCGTCTGCGCCGCCGGTGAGCTCGATGAACGCGTCCTCGAGGCCGGCGCCCGCGATCTCGATGTCGTGGAGCTCGGGGTGAGAGACGAGCAGCGCCTTGATCGCGGCGTCGGAGTCGGAGCAGGTGAGCACGATCGCCTCGCCGCGGCGCTCGGCGCGCGAGACGCCGGCGATCTGCTCCAGCTCGGCGATCTCGACGTCGGGAAGCGTGCCGCGAATCGTGTGGGTGCCGACCATCGCCTTGATCTCGGTCGTCGGGCCGTCGGCGACGACGCGGCCGTGCGCCATCAGCACGGCGCGGTCGGCGAAGGCGTCGGCCTCCTCGAGGTAGTGCGTGGCGAAGACCACGGTCTTGCCGCTCGCGGCGAACGCGCGCATCGTGGCCCAGAACTCGCGGCGCCCGTCGACGTCCATCGCGACGGTCGGCTCGTCGAGCACGAGCAGGTCGGCGTTCGCGACGACCGCGATGGCGAAGCGCACGCGCTGGGTCTGGCCGCCGGAGAGACCCTGGGTCTTCTGGTGGGCGATGGCGGTGATTCCGGCGAGCTCGATCGCCTCGTCGACGTCGAGCGGGGAGGGGTAGAGCGAGGCCATCATCCGCACGAGCTCGCGCACCGTGAGGTCGCGGATCACCGCGCCGGTCTGGAGCATCGCCGAGACGGAGCCCGAGTCGACCGCCTTCGCGGGCGTCAGGCCGAAGACCGTGGCGGTGCCGGCGTCCGGCTGCTGGAGGCCGAGGAGGATATCGATCGTGGTCGACTTGCCGGCGCCGTTCGGGCCGAGGAGCGCGACGGTCTCGCCACGCGCGATCGAGACGTCGATCCCGCGCACGGCCTTCACCGTGCCGTATGACTTGGTGAGCCCGCGCAGCTCGATGCCCGTGGTCGTCCCCGTTCCCACGGCCTCAACTGTGCCAGTTCGTTCACGGTCCGGCGTGACGGTCGGGCGCTAGGGTGGATTAGATGTCGCTTGCCGAGCCCGAGACCTATCTCGCCGATCTGAACGAGGCTCAGCGCGAGGCGGTCGTGACCACCGAAGGGCCGCTCCTCGTGATCGCAGGCGCCGGCTCGGGGAAGACGCGCGTGCTCACCTACCGCGTCGCCCATCTGCTCGCAGCGGCGGGCGCGCAGCCGAGCGAGATCCTCGCGATCACGTTCACGAACAAGGCCGCCGCCGAGATGCGCGAGCGGATCGAGGCCGCCGTCGGGCCGCGCGCGCGGGCGATCTGGGTGTTGACGTTCCACGCCGCCTGCGGCCGGATCCTGCGCCGCGAGGCGGAGCGGCTCGGCTACCGCTCGAACTTCACGATCTACGACTCCGCCGACCAGAACCGGCTCGTGCGCCAGTGCCTCGAGGAGCTCGACCGCGACCCGAAGCGCTTCGTCCCGCGCGCGGTGCACAGCCAGATCTCGAACGCGAAGAACCAGCTGATCGGCCCCGACGAGTACCTCGCCCGCGTCGCGAGCTTCTACGACCAGACGGTCGCCGACGTCTACGGCCTCTACCAGCGCAAGCTCTTCCAGCAGAACGCGGTCGACTTCGACGACCTGCTGATGCTCACGGTCGACGTGCTGCAGCGCTTCCCCGAGGCGCGCGAGCGCTGGGCGAAGGCGTTCCGCTACATCCTCGTCGACGAGTACCAGGACACGAACCACGCGCAGTACGTCCTGCTGACGCTGCTCGGCTCTGATCACCAGAACGTGATGGCGGTCGGCGACCCGGATCAGTCGGTCTACTCGTTCAGAGGAGCCGACATCCGCAACATCCTCGACTTCGAGCGCGACTTCCCCGGTGCGAAGACGATTCCGCTCGAGCAGAACTACCGCTCGACGAACTGGATCCTCAGTGCCGCGAACGAGGTGATCTCCCACAACCGCGAGCGCAAGGAGAAGGAGCTGTGGTCGGAGCTCGGGCAGGGCGAGCCGGTGCGCGTGATCGAGTGCGAGGACGAGCACGCCGAGGCGCGCTTCGTCGCCGCCGAGATCGCGGGGCTGCTCGAGTTCGGGACGAGCCTCGGCGAGATGGCCGTCGTCTATCGCACGAACGCGCAGAGCCGGGTGCTCGAGGACATCCTCGTGCGGCAGGGCATCGCCTACCAGGTGATCGGCGGCCCGCGGTTCTACGAGCGCGCCGAGATCAAGGACGCGATCGCGTATCTGCAGACGATCGACAACCCGTACGACGCGGTCTCGCTGAGCCGGATCGCGAACAAGCCGAAGCGCGGCGTGGGGGACACGTCCCTCGATCGCCTCACGGCCTTTGCGGACGCGTCCGGCATCTCGCTCTGGGAGGCGTTCGGCCGTGCCGACGAAGCCGGCCTCGCCGCGGCGTCGCTGAAGGCGGTGCGCGGCTTCCGTGACCTGATGCAGTCGTTGATGGCGCAGGCGCAGGACATGTCCGTCTCGGAGCTCCTGCGGACGCTCCTCGAGCGGATCGACTACGCCGAGTATCTGACCGCCGGCCTGCCGAAGTGGGAGGCCGAGGGCAAGCTCGAGAACCTCGAGGAGCTCGTCGGCGTCGCGCAGGAGTACGAAGCGGCGGCCGAGGAGCCGTCGCTCTCCCAGTTCCTGCAGGAGATCTCGCTGTACTCCGACCAGGACGCGCTGCGCGACTCGGAGTCGGGCGGGCAGGTGACCCTGATGACGCTGCACAACGCGAAGGGCCTCGAGTTCCGCGCGGTGTTCGTGCTCGGGCTCGAGGAGGGGATCTTCCCGCACTCGCGCTCGATCGAGGAGCAGACGCTCGAGGAGGAGCGGCGGCTCTGTTACGTCGGCATGACGCGGGCGCGCGAGCGGCTCGTGATGACGCACGCGGCGCGGAGATCGCTGTACGGCCGTACCGACATGAACCTGCCGTCGCGGTTCCTCGACGAGCTGCCCGCCGAGGGCGTGGAGCGCGAGCGCCTGGCCCCGACCTCTTGGAGCAGCTACGGCGCCCCGACAGGTGTCGCGCCCGGTCGGCGCGAGGTCGCCCCGCGCACGGACGTGCCTGAGCTCTCCACGGGCGACACCGTCTCCCACGGCACGATGGGTACCGGCATCGTCCTGCGGATCGAGGCCGACGGCGTCGTCACGGTCAGGTTCGAGGACGGCATCGAGCGGCGGCTGATGCTCGAGTACGCGCCGCTGAAGAAGCTCTAGCGCGCTGCGCCCGCCACAGGTCGTCAACCAGTGAGCCGCCTCGGCTAGACTCTCGCGAGACCCGGGCGATTAGCTCAGTTGGGAGAGCACCAGCTCGACAAGCTGGGGGTCACTGGTTCGAGCCCAGTATCGCCCACTCTGAAAGCCCCCGGAAACGGGGGCTTTTTCGTAGCCGGCTTCCGGCCTCGCCGCGGTCTACGAACAGATGGAGGCGCTAGTGCCCTGCGGGCAGGTTTGCTTCTTGAGCGATGTACTGCGCGCGGCGAATGAAGAGGATGGTGTGGTACGCGATCGTTCCGTCCTGGAACGTCAGTTGGCCGCGCCGAATGAATCGCATGAATGCCGAGCTGTCCGGCGACCCAAGTCGCACGACGCCGGGTCCGCGTTCGGTCTTCAGTAGCAGCTTGCCGGGAATATGGAACGGCCAGTCGCGGAACACATAGACGTTCTCATCGGTCACCAGCACGATCCGATGGAAGTAGAAACCAAGGATACTGAGCGCCAGCTCGACGAGCGCGCCGATGACCGGAACAAGCCTTACGAGCTCTTCGATGACACCGAAGATCAGCATCGTCGCGAGGTTGTTGAAGGTAAATGCGACCGCGACTGCGCCTTCGCCGTCGACGTGAGCCCTACGGGCCACCCGCTTGGCCATGCGCTGGTTGTAAGGACGAACCGTGTACTGGCGCGCAACAGGCTGCGC
>CAIYXH010000280.1 GCA_903930195.1 uncultured Actinomycetes bacterium
CCCACGCTCGCCGCCAAGTTCCTCAAGCTCGGCCTCGCCGGGATCTCCTCGTATTCCGAGGAGAAGCGCACCTATCCGCAGAAGTCGGTCGCCGCGCAGGTGGTCGGATACGCAGGCACCGACAACCAGGGCCTCGACGGCCTCGAGCTCGAGTACAACCACAAGCTCTCCGGCAAGGCGGGGAAGCAGACGATCGTCCGCGACCCGACCGGCCGCGCGATCGACACCGTCAGCTCGACTCCGGTGCAGGAGGGGGCCGACGTCTTCACCTCGATCGACCACACGATCCAGGCGCAGGCCGAGCAGGTGCTCCGCCAGACGGTGAGCCAGTGGGACGCGACGGACGCGACCGCGGTGGTACTCGACCCGACGACGGGCGACGTGCTCGCGATGGCGCAGACGCCGGAGTACGACGCGAACAAGACCTCGACCGTCCCGGCGTCCTACACGCGCAACCGCGCCGTGACCGACGTCTACGAGCCGGGCTCGACGTTCAAGCTCATCACGGTCACGGCCGCGCTCACCGAGGGGAAGGTCACCCCGAACACCAAGTTCACCCTCCCGTACAAGCTGCGCTACGACACCTGCGACCTCTGCACCGTGCACGACGCCGATGCCCGGCCGACCGAGACGCTCTCGGTTGCCCAGATCCTCTCGCAGTCCTCGAACGTCGGCGCCGTCACGATCGCGAAGGAGCTCGGCGCGACCGACCTCTCGAAGTGGATCCAGAAGTTCGGCTTCGGCTCCCCGACGGGCATCGACTTCCCCGGTGAGAGCTCGGGCTACGTGTTGCCGCTCGACGAGTGGAACGAGACGACGATCGGCAACGTGCCGATCGGGCAGGGCATCTCGGTGACGCCGATCCAGATGGCCTCGGTCTACGCGGCGGTCGCGAACAACGGCGTCTGGATCCAGCCGCACCTGGTCACGAAGGTCGGTGGCCGGGCGCCCGAGAAGTGGAAGACGAAGCGCCTGATGTCGCCGGCCGTCGACCGTGAGGTCAAGAGCATGCTCACGGGCGTCGTCGCCGACGAGGGCGCCACCGGCACCGCGGCCGCGATCCCGGGCTACACCGTGGCCGGCAAGACGGGTACCGCCCAGGTGCCGGACGGGCACGGCGGCTACTCGGAGACCGACTACGAAGCCACCTTCGTCGGCATGGTTCCGGCCTCGAAGCCCCGCCTCGTCGTGCTCGTCAAGGTCGACGATCCGCGCAACTCGATCTTCGGCGGCGTCGTCGCCGCTCCGGCGTTCGCCGCGATCGCGAAGTTCGACCTCCAGTACATGGAGGTTCCGCCGGACGCGCCGAAGACGTCGACCGACCAGGCGCTCTCGAACTCGACCCCCTAGAACTAGACTCGGGGCGCATGCAGCTGGAGCGCTTCATCGCGGCGCTCGGGCCGGACGAGGTCGTGAACGCGGCTCCGGCAGAGGTCGGCGATCTCGCCTACGACACGCGCACCGTGACGCCCGGCGCGCTCTTCTTCTGCATCCGCGGCGCAACCGCCGACGGCCATGCGTTCGCGCCGACGGCCGTCGCGGCGGGTGCGACGGCCCTCGTCGTCGAACGGCCCGTCGACGTGCCCGTGCCGCAGCTCGTCGTTCCGGATGTCCGGGCGGCGATGCCGGTCGCCGCCACGCTCTTCTTCGACGACCCGACCTGCGAGCTCGAGGTCGTCGGCGTCACCGGGACGAACGGCAAGACGACCACCGCCTTCCTGCTCCACGCGATCCTCGAGGCCGACAAGCGCCGCACCGGCCTGCTGACGAAGATCTGCCGGCTCGTCGGCGGCCAGGAGCGGCCGACGGGTTTGAACACGCCGGAGGCGATCGACCTCCAGCGGATCTTCCGCACCATGCTCGACGCCAGCGACCGCTCGTGCGTGATGGAGGCGACGTCGATCGCCCAGGCGAAGGGCCGCCTCGAAGGGACGCGCTTCGCGGCGCTCGTCTTCACGAACCTGACACAGGACCATCTCGACTTCCACGGGACGATGGAGGCGTACTACGCCGCCAAGCGCGCCCTCTTCGACCAGGCGAGCCGGGCCGTCGTCAACGTGGCCGATCCCTACGGTGCGCGTCTTGCCGCGGAGGTGCCGGACGCGATTGTCTTCGACGACCCCGTCACAGTGCTCGCCGGTCTCGAGCTCGAGCTGCGTGGCGCTTTCAACCAGCAGAACGCCGCGGGTGCGGTGCTTGCGGCACGCGCGATCGGCGTGAGCGAGGACGCGATCCGCAGCGGCCTCGCCTCGGTGCGCGGCGTGCCCGGGCGCTTCGAGGCGATCGACGAGGGACAGCCGTTCACCGTGATCGTCGACTACGCGCACACGCCCGACTCGCTCGACAACGTGCTCCGCACCGCCCGCGATCTCGACGACGGCAAGCTCATCACCGTCTTCGGCGCAGGCGGCGACCGCGACCGCTCGAAGCGCGCGGTGATGGGCCGCGTCGTCGCCGAGCAGGCCGACCGGGCGATCCTCACCTCCGACAACCCGCGCTCCGAGGATCCGGAGGCGATCGCGAACGAGGTCGCCGGCGGCTCGCTCGGGAGCTTCGAGATCGAGCTCGACCGCCGCACCGCGATCGCGCGGGCGCTCGCCGACGCGTCGCCCGGCGATGTCGTCGTCGTGGTCGGGCGCGGGGCGGAGCCGGAGCAGGAGCTCGCCGGCGGCAAGATCCCGTTCGACGACCGTGACGTCGTCCGCGCCCTGCTGCGGGGGGAGCCCGCGTGATCCCGCTCGAGCCGGCGTTCCTCGAGCCGCTCGGCCGGCTGCGCGTCGAACCGTGGGCGTCCGCGGTCACGGGGATGCAGATCGACTCCCGCCGGATCGAGGAGGGCGACCTCTTCGTCGCGATCGGCGACGGCGCCGACTTCACGCGGCACGCGCTCGCGCGCGGCGCTGCGGCCGTGCTCGTGCCCGACGAGCCGCACGCCGCGCTTGCGGCGATCGGCGGCGAGGTGCGCAGCCGGTCGAACGCACGCATCGTCGGCATCACCGGCGCCACCGGGAAGACGACGACGAAGGACATCCTCGCCGCGCTCTGCAGCCCGCACCGGCGCACGATCGCCTCCGAGGCGAACTACAACAACGAGCTCGGCGTGCCGCTGACGCTCTGCCGGATCGAGCCCGACACCGAGGTCTGCATCGTCGAGATGGGCATGCGCGGCCTCGGCCAGATCGAGTGGCTCGCCTCGTTCGCGCGGCCCGAGATCGGCCTGATCACGAACATCGGGCCGGTGCACCTGGAGCTCGTCGGCACCGTGGAGAACGTCGCCCGCGCGAAGGCGGAGCTGATCGCCGCGCTGCCAGCTGGCGGGACGGCGATCGTGCCCGCCGACGAGCCGCTGCTCGAACCGTATCTCGGGCGCAGCGATATCGAGCTCCGGCGCTTCGGCCACGTGACCGAGCCGGGGTGGTTCGAGGTCGAGGGGCGGACGATCGCCCTCGAGACGCCCTATCGCGCCCCGCACCAGCTGCGGAACACGCTCGCCGCGCTCGAGGTCTGCGACGCGCTCGGCATCCGCGTCGAGGACGGGACGCTCGACGTCGCCTTCTCGCCGCTGCGGGAGGACGTGCGGGAGCTCCCCGGCGGGATCGTCGTGATCGACGACTGTTACAACGCGAATCCGCTCTCGATGGGCGCCGCCCTACGTGCGCTGGCCGAGCGCGCCGCCGGAGGGAGAACGGTCGCGGTGCTCGGTGAGATGGCGGAGCTCGGCACCGACGCTGCGCGCTTCCACCGCGAGGTCGGCGAGCTCGTCCGGGAGCTCGACATCGCGGAGCTGGTCGCGGTCGGCGACCTTGCCCGCGGCTACCTCCTCGACGGTCAGGCGCGCTGGGTCGCAACCGCCGACGAAGCAGCTGCGCTCTTGCCCGAGTTGCTCGTGCCTGGTGACACGGTGTTGGTCAAGGGCTCGCGCGCGGTGGGACTCGAAGCAGTCGCGGCGAAGCTTCAGGACTGATGGCTCACGTCCTCGTTGCGGCGCTGATCGCGCTCGTCATCTCGATCCTCGCCGGCCCGGCGTTCATCGCGTACCTCCGCCGTCGCTCCTACGGCCAGATGATCCGCGAGGAGGGCCCGCAGCACCACATGGCCAAGCAGGGCACGCCCACGATGGGCGGCGTCCTGATCGTCGTCTCGGCCTCGATCGCGTTCCTCGCGACGAGCCAGCGCACGCTCCCCGCGCTCGCGATCTTCGGGACGATGCTCGCCTGCGGCGCCGTCGGCTTCGTCGACGACTTCAAGAAGCAGCTCGGCCAGCGGTCGCTCGGCCTTTCGGGGCGCTACAAGATGCTGTTCCTCGGGGCGACGGCCGCGGCCGTCTGTGTCGCCGGCGACCACCAGCACCTGCGTCACGCCGTCTTCGTCCCGATCGTCGACAAATGGGTCGGCCTGGGACCGCTCTGGTACGTCCTCGTCTTCTTCATCATCGCGGGCGCCGCGAACGCAGTGAACCTCACCGACGGCCTCGACGGGCTCGCCGCGGGGACGTCGATCATCGCACTCTTCACCCTCACGGCCATGGCTGTCACCGTCTTCATCCGCTCGACGAGCCCCACCGGCCGCATCGAGAATCGCCTCGACGCCGCGTTCATGGGCGCAGCGCTGATCGGCGCGGCGATCGGCTTCCTCTGGTTCAACGCCTTCCCGGCGGAGGTCTTCATGGGCGACACCGGCTCGATGGCGCTCGGCGGCGCGATCGGCGCGATGGCGATCTTCCTGCAGGTCGACCTGCTGCTGCTCCTCGTCGGCGGGATCTTCGCGATCGAGGCGCTGTCGGTGATGCTCCAGGTCGTCTCATTCCGCCACTGGGGCAGGCGGATCTTCCTGATGGCGCCGCTCCACCATCACTTCGAGATGAAGGCGTGGTCGGAGACGAAGATCATGGTGCGCTTCTGGATCGTCACCGGGATCCTCTGCGCCGCCGGCTTCGCGCTCTTCTACAAGTACTGGCCGACGATTCGGCCGCCGGGCAATTGAAGACGGTCGTCTACGGGCTCGCCCGGTCGGGTGAGGCCGTGCTCGCGCGGCTCGCCGAGGGCGGCGACGAGGCGGTTGCCGTCGATCGCTCGCTCGGGAACGACAACGACCTCTCGTCGTTGGATGACGCAGCACTGCTCGTCAAGAGCCCCGGCGTGCCGGGAGAGGCAGCGCTCGTCGTCGAAGCGCGCCGGCGGGGGATCCCCGTCTGGTCGGAGATCGAGTTCGGCTACCGGCTGCTGCCCGAGACGACGCGGGTCGTCGGCGTCACGGGCACGAACGGGAAGACCACCACCGTGCATCTGCTCGGGGCGATCTTCGCGGCTGCGGGACGTGACGTCGAGCTCGCGGGCAACATCGGCAGCCCGCTCACCTCGGCACGTCCGGCGGACTGGGTCATCTGCGAGCTCTCCTCGTTCCAGCTCGAAGACGTCGAAACGCTGAGCTGCGAGATTGCCGTGCTGCTCAACCTCGAGCCCGACCACCTCGACCGGCACGGCTCCTTCGAGGCGTACCGCGACGCAAAGCTCCGCATCTTCGAGCGCTCGCGCGCAGCTGTCGTCCCGGCCGACTCAGGACTGCCGGGCATCGGGTTCTCTGCCGACGACCCGCTCCCCGCGGAGCCCGCGATCCGGGGCGCGCACAACCGCGAGAACGCCGCCGCGGCGACTGCAGCCGCGCGCGCTGCCGGGATTCCCGAGGCGGCGATCGCCGAAGCGCTGCGCACGTTCCCGGGTGTGCCGCACCGCCTCGAGCCGGTCGGCGAGGTGAGAGGCGTGCGCTACGTGAACGACTCCAAGGCGACGAACGTCGCCGCCGCCCGCCGCGCGCTCGCCGCGTATGCCGACGAGCCCGTGCATCTGATCCTCGGCGGTTCGCTCAAGGGGGAGAGCTTCGTGCCCCTTTCGGAGACGATCGGGCCGAATGTCCGCTCGATCCACCTGATCGGCGAAGCGGCGACGCAGCTCGCCGCCGAGGTCGGGGGGCACGACGACGGCACCCTCGGCCGTGCGCTCGCGCACGCGACGGAGCTCGCCGCCGCAGGCGACGTCGTCCTCCTCAGCCCGGCCTGCGCGAGCTTCGGTCAGTACCGCAACTACGAGGAGCGCGGCGACGAATTCCGGGCGCTCGTGGAGACCCTGGGTCAGACCTGAGGTCCGACCCTCGCCGTCGCGCGAGGACCCGGCGCCGCGGCGTCGAACGAAGGAGGATGAAGCGGGGAGAGCTCGAGTCGAGAATCCTGATTCTCGTCACCCTGGCGCTCGTCGCCTTCGGGATCGTGATGGTCTACTCGGCCACGTCCGCGTCCGCCGCGGTCGGCGGCTCGAACCCGAACTACTACCTCGAGCGGCAGGGAGGCTACGCCGCCGTCGGGATCGTGTTGATGGTGCTGCTGCAGCGCTGGGACTTCCGCCGCCTGCGCGCCCTCGCGCCGCCGCTCGTCCTGATCTCGCTGTTCTCGCTGGTCGCGGTGCTCGTGGTCGGAGCCGACGTCAACGGCGCCCGCCGCTGGATCGGCCTCGGGCCGGTCGTCTTCCAGCCGTCGGAGTTCGCGAAGCTCGCGCTCGCGATCTGGATCTCGGCGTACCTCGCCCGCCATCCCGCGCCGCGCACGCTGAAGGAGCTCGCCCGGCCGATCGGCCTGCTTGCCGGAACCTTCGCTGCGCTCCTCGTGGTCGAGCCCGATCTCGGCACGGCGATCGCGCTGATGATCATGCTCGCGGTGGTGCTCCTCGTCTCGGGGATGCCCGGGCGCGTGCTTGCCCTCGCGGTCACGCTCGCCTGCGCCGCCGGAACGATCTCGATCTGGATGGAGCCCTACCGCCGCGAACGCTTCTTCGCCTTCCTGCATCCGTGGCGCGACGCGCAGGGGACGGGCTTCCAGATCGTCCAGGCGATGATCGGCATGGGCTCGGGCGGCGTCTTCGGCGTCGGCCTCGGCCAGGGCGTCCAGAAGATCTTCTATCTCCCCGAGGCGCCCACGGACATGATGGCCGCGAATATCGGCGAGGAGCTCGGGCTGGTCGGGGTGAGTGCCGTGATCCTGGCGTACATGGCCTTCGGCTACGCCGGCTTCAAGCTCGCGCTCGGCTGCCGCGATCCGTTCGGCAAGCGCCTCGCGGTCGCGATCACCGGCCTCGTCTGCGGCCAGGCAGCCGTCAACCTCGCGGCGGTGATGGGCGTCGCCCCGCTCACGGGCATCCCGCTCCCGTTCCTCTCCTACGGCGGCTCGAGCCTGATCGTGCTGCTCGCCTCCGTCGGAATCCTCCTTAACATCGCTCAACGTGGAAACGTCAAGACCCAAGCAGTGCGTGATCGCAGCCGGGGGGACAGCCGGCCACGTGCTGTCAGCTCTCGCAGTCGCGGAAGCGCTGACGGCACGCGGCGTACAGGTGACGTTCGCCGGGTCGCCGGATCGGGTCGAAGCGCGGCTCGTTCCTGACGCCGGCTTCGAGCTCGACACTTTCCGGATCAGCGGCTTTCCGCGCCGGCCCTCGGCCGCGCTCGCTCGCGCGCTCGGCCGCGCGGCCGCAGCACCGTTCGCCTGCCGCGCGATCCTGCGGCGACGGCGTCCCGACGTCGTCTTCGGCGCGGGCGGCTACGTCGCCGGGCCGATGCTCGCTGCAGCTGCGTCGCTGCGCATCCCGGCCGCGAACGCCGAGGCCGACGCGCACCTCGGGCTCGCGAACCGGCTCGCGCTTCCGTTCTCACGCGTGACCTTCCTGGCGTATCCGCTGCCCGGGCGCGAGCCGCCGCGCTTTCGCGTCGTGGGCCGGCCGCTGCCCGAGCGAGCGCGGGCGATCCCCGTCGCGGAGGCGCGGGCACTCTTCGACCTGCCCGCCGACGGCCCTGTGCTGCTCGTCGCCGGGGCGCTGGCGGGAGCACGCTCGCTCAACGAGCTCGCCCTCGACGCGTTCGGCGCCGCCGGCCCGGCTGTCCTGCACATCGCCGGCGAGCGCGACTACCCGGCGCTCGTCTCCCGCGTGACGCGCCCCGACTATCGGCTGCTCCCGTCGACCGACCGGATCGGCGCCGCCTACTCGGCCGCCGATCTCGCGATCACGCGGGCCGGAAGCTCGGTCTGGGAGATCGCCGCCGCCGGCCTGCCGGCGATCCTCGTGCCGTATCCCTATGCGACGGGCGATCACCAGGGGAAGAACGCCGAGTACTTCGTCGAGGCGGGCGGCGCGGTGATGGTGCGCGAGAGCCACCTGGGCGAGGTGCCCGAGCTCGCGCGCGGGATCCTCGACGACCGCGCCCGGCGTGCGGTTATGGGCGAGGCGATGCGCGCCGCGGCGAAGCCGCAGGCCGCCGACGAGATCGCGGAAGGGCTGCTCGCGCTTGCCGGAGCTTGACGGGCGCCGCCTCTGGTTCGTCGGCATCGGCGGCGCCGGGCTCTCGGCCTACGCGCAGCTCGCGCAGGCATGGGGGGCCGAGGTCGGCGGGTGGGATCGCGTCGCAACGCCCTATCTGGAGGCGCTCGGCGAGATCCCGGTCGAGCTCTCGCCCGAGCCGGTCGTGCGGGAGGGGTGGGAGACGATCGTCTCGAGCGCGTATCCCGGCGTTCCGGGCCGCAACCGGGCAGAGCTCCTCGCCGAGCTCGTGGGGCTGCGCCGCTCGATCGTCGTCGCCGGCAGTCACGGCAAGAGCACGACCTCGGCGCTGATCGCCTATGCGCTGCGCGAATCCGGCGCCGACCCTGCGTGGCTCGTCGGGGCGACCGTGCCGCAGCTCGGGAGCAACGCGGGCGCGGGGGAGGGTTGGCTCGTCGTCGAGGGCGACGAGTCCGACCGCACCGTCTTCTCGCTGCCGGCGCAGATCGCCGTCGTCACGAACGTGGAGCTCGAGCACCACTCCGAGTTCGCCTCGTACGCCGAGATTGCGGAGGCCTTCGATCGCTGGACCGCCTCGGTGCCGCACGCCGTCCGTGGCGAGCCGCCGTACGCGGGGGAGCTCGGCCTCGCGGGGGAGCACAACCGCCGCAACGCCGGCGTCGCCTGGCGGGCGCTCGAGCTCGCCGGCCATGCGGGCCCCGAGGCGGCTGCCGCCTTCGCCCGCTTCACCGGCACGGGCCGGCGCTTCGAGGTGACCGAGGCGGGAGGCATCACGCTCGTGGACGACTACGCCCAC
>CAIYXH010000281.1 GCA_903930195.1 uncultured Actinomycetes bacterium
CAGGATGCGGTTGCCTGCCTCGCCGAGCATGGGCCCGGGCTCGGCTTGCCGCTCTAGAGCGCGCTACTCGCGGTTCTCGGGCTTGTCGGCGGCCTTGCGGATCGCGGCGGGCAGCTTGCCGGCTGCGACGTCGGCGAGGCTGACGTGCTCGAGCACGTCGCGGATGCTCGCGCGCAGGGCGATCCAGACATCCTTGAGCGACTCGACCGACGGGTCGTACTGGAGTGCCGGCGGTCGCGCGCCGCGGATCGTTGCGAGCGGCCCGCTGACTGCGCGAACGACGTCGGCGATGGTGATCGTCGCCGCAGGGCGGGCGAGCCGGAAGCCGCCGTCTCGTCCGCGCTGGGCCTCGACGAGCTCGGAGTGGCGAAGCTCGACGAGGATGTTCTGCAGAAAGGTGGTCGGGATCGACTGCGCTTGCGCGATCTGCTCGCGCTTCAACGGGTCGGGCTCCGCGCGCGCGAGCTCGACCATTGCCCGCACGGCGTAGTCCTCTTTGGCCGAGATGCGCACCCGCGCATTGTGACGGTTAGGACGTTGCGGGGTGGCGGACGAGGCGCTCGTAGGTGAGGGGTGGCTGCGTCAGCAGCGCGAGCACGACGGCCCGGAAGGTACGGCCGTGCGCGAGGCGCCACTGCGCTTCGCTCCAGTAGGCCGAGAGGTACTTGGTCGAGGTGCGGCGGTAGGGGCCTGCGACGACGCGCTGCAGCAGCGACCAGCCGGGAGGGGCATCGACGGGAGTGCCTGCTTCGGCGGGTGCCGGTGGGGGATCGGCGAGGGCGACGACGGGGCCGAGGTCACGCTCGCTCCCCGCGAGCGCGGCTCGGATGCGGTGCTCGACATACCAGGAGGTCTTGTAGCTCCCGCCCAAGGACTGCTGGAGGTGGGTCGCCGGGAGACCGCGTGGGGCCGCGACGAACAGCGCGACGGCGAGGAGCCAACGGTCGAGCGGCACGTGGGTGTCGTGGAGGAGCGTGCCGGCGGTGACGCGGAACTGGAGCTTGCAGCCGCGGCAGTGATGCTTGCTGCGCGCCTCCAGGAAGAGCGTGTCGGTCGCTTCGCAGCGAGGGCAGTGCACGCCCCCGGGCCACCGGAGCTCCTCGAGATAGAGCCGGTAGCCGTCCGTGCCATGGGTCGAGACGAGTGTTGCAAGCCTCGCATCGTCGATCTCGGTGGGCCAGCGCCGAGGGAGTGAAGTTAAGTTGATCAACAAGATCAACGTAGAACAGTGATGAGCAAAGGTTGGAAATGCCTTTGCGGAAACGCGCGCGGATCCCGTCACAACACGATCCCAACCGCCCGGCTCTGCCGGCGCCGTTACCCTGGTGGCATGCCTCTCGCAATGACAGCGCTCACCTGGGTCTTGCTCCTGGCGATGGTGATCGCCTGGCCGCTGGCCGGCGTGCTCGTCTGGCTCGTCGTCCGCTCCTGGCGGCGCCACGACGAGCTGTACGGCAAGTCCGGGCACTGATCGAGGGACTGTCCCCGGTTGTATCGGGGGCTGTCCCGGTGTTCGCGCGCATCGAAGATCACAACCGGCACAGCCCCCTTCGGGACAGTCCCCCGCAGTCCGCTAGCGGTTGCGGTAGCGGTTTCTGTTGCGCTGCCGGCCGGGATCGCCCGGTGCCGGGCCGCCGCGGGTGAGGATCGTCGAGAGCCCCGCCACGGCGACTGCGCCGATGATCAGCACGGGAATCAGGCCTCCCGTGAAGATCGCGACGACGATCGCGATGCCGTAGAGGCTCGAGAGCCCCGTTCTGATCCGGGTGTGGCGGCTCATGCGTCGACTATGACCGAGGCGTCAGACGGCGACGAGCGGCGCACGCTGCCCGACCGGCCGGAGCTCGTAGAGGTAGCCGCGCTTGTCCTTGTCGTTGCACCAGACGAGGTGCTCGAACCAGTCGTGCGGCGTCGTGTAGCGATGCTTCGTGCGGTCGACGAGGTAGCTCGAGAGCCGCTCCTCGAGCGCCACGGGCTCTCCTTCGAGGATCGCCGAGTGGTACTCCATCAACGGATGTGAGAGCACGAGCGGCCGGTCGCCACGGACGAACGGCACCCGCAGGAGTGCCTCGTTCAGCTCGACCGACTCGCGCAGCGCAAGGTCGTCCTCGGTGCCGACGCTGCGCTCGGCGAGCAGGGCTGCGAGCTCGTCGGCGGCCTCGGCGTAGAACGCCTCGAGCTTCCGCTCGAAGACCAGGGTCACGAGCGCGTGCTGGTCGGCCGGCCAGATCATGTCGCCGTAGGCCGGGCTCGAGATGTACTCGGGCCCGCCGGCCTGGATCGCCCGTGCGTGGTCGACGAGTGCCTGCATCACGCCGGCGATTGCCGGCGAACGCGCCGGATCGGCCGCAGCGAGGTGCTCGATCGTGTCGCGCACGGGTATCCCGTACTCGTGCGCGAGCAGCGCGAGTGGCAGCTGCAGGACGCGGTCGAAGTAGAGGAGGTCGGAGAGCCACCAGTAGACCTTCGCGCGCACCCAGTCGGGCTCGGGCATCGCATCGGTGCCGATCACCGTCTGCAAGTACTCCTCGACCTCGTTCTCGAGGAGCGAGGAGTCGTGCGGGTTCCGGATCAGCTGCGGGACCGTGCGGATGCCGAACCGCTCCACGTACTCGGGCGCCGCCATCTCGGCGTTCGGGAGCAGGCCGCAGTTGTGGAACTGGACGTGGTTGTGCTGCCCGTCGGCGATCGCCTGGCCGACGCTGTTTGCGAAGCCCTCGTAGCTCTCGCCGGGGAGCCCGAGGATCAGGTCGGTATAGGTGTAGACGCCGTCGAGCGCGAACCGCCGCTGCAGCTCGCGGTAGGACTCCGACGAGATGTTCTGGCGACGGATGTTCGCGAGGGTCGTCTCGTTGCTCGACTGGAGCGAGAGGGTGACGCCGTAGGCGTTCAGCTCCTCGTTCAGGAGCTTCTGGATCTTGTAGGCGCGCTCGGTCGCGTTCTTCGCGTTCTGCACCGAGAACGAGGCGGGGAAGCCGGTGCGGTGCCTCGACGCGACGACCGCCTCCGTGATCTCGTAGTCGCGCTTCAGCATCCCGAAGTTCGCGTCGCAGCAGAAGACGAAGCCGATGCGCTTCTCGCCCATCCAGGCGATCTCGTCGAAGATCCGCTGCTCGTCGAAGCGGAACACCTTCGACTGCGTCGCCGAGCCCCAGTCGCAGAACGTGCAGGAGAACGGGCAGCCGCGGTTCGTCTCCCACATCATCACCCACATCGCGTCCGGGTTCTCCGCGAAGAGCCGGTCGAACGTACCTGTGAGATACGGGGAGGGGATCTCGACCATGTCGGCGATCCGGGCCGCGCGCGGCTGCAGCACGTAGCGGCCGTCGGGAGCGAGGTAGCTGACGCCGGCGAGCTCGCTCCAGTCCCGGCTGTCGGCGTGGTCGAGGATCGCGGTGAAGACGGCCTCGCCCTCGCCGTGGCAGGCCAGGTCGACGAAGGGATGGTCGCGCAGGAACGCCTCGGAGCGATCGGGGACCGACGGGCCGCCGCAGACGATCAGCGTCTCGGGGCTCACGGCCTTCAGGCCGCGCGCGATCGCGAGCGTGAGCTCGAGGTTCCAGACGTAGACGCTGAAGCCGACCACGTTCGCGCCGCGCAGGTGCTCGACCGCCTCGGCGACCGGGGTGCGCTTGTAGATCGGGACGCGAAATTCGGGCTTCGAGGCCGCGTGGCGCTCGGCGTAGCTCTGCAGGAGACCGACCGAGTACGGGAGCAGGCCGAAGGCGACCGGCGGCTCATCGGGCCGCTGCTTCGGGTTCGACCAGGTCAGCCCCATGTTGATCTGAACGAGCCCGACGTCCATCCCCGCGCGCACCCTACCAAGGTTTTCGTGTCGATTTGACTGCGTCTCTAGGATCGGAAGGGTGGAGTCCGCCGAAGCCGTGCTGCCGCCCGGGCCGGACGGCGTCGTCTCGATCGCGACGATCAGGCGCGATCCCCTCGCATTCCTCCGAGAGCTGACCCAGACCTACGGCGACGTCGTCCGCCACGTCACCGAGGACGGCCCGGTGGTGACGCTGAATCGCGCCGATCTGGCTCATCATGTGCTCCGCAACCGCGAGCGGAGCTACGCAAAGAGCGGGACGCCGGACGACATGATGCTGACCCCGCTCCTGGGGCGTGGGCTGCTGACGAGCGAGGGCGAGGTCTGGAAGCGCCAGCGCCGGATCACGCAGCCTGCCTTCGACCATGCGCGGATCGAGGGGCTCGCCGACCTGATCGTCGAGGAGGCGCTCGCGCTCGTCGAGCGCTGGGAGCCGGCGCTCGCGAGCGGCGAGCCGGTGCGGCTCGACCACGACCTCTCGGGGCTCACGCTCTCGATCGTCTCGCGCGCGATCCTCGGCTCCGACGTCTCCGGCATCGGCCGGGGCTTCGGCGAGGCGGTCGACACGGTCAACCGCTTCATGGGCCACTACGACCCGCTGCTCCCCGGCGCCGAAGGCGCTGCGGCGCGCGCGGCGTTCGGCAAGGCGCTCGGCTACCTCGACGGGCTCGTGCGGCTGATCGTCGCGGGCCGGCGCGCGACGGGCGAGCTCTCCGACGACCTCCTCGGCCGCCTGCTGGAGGGCGGCTTCGACGAGCGCGAGATCCGCGACCAGGTGCTGACCATGTTGATGGCCGGCCACGAGACGACGGCCAAGGCGCTCGGGTGGACGACCGTGCTGCTCGACCGTCATCCGGAGGTCGCAGCGGGGATCGACGCGGAGCTCGCCGTGCTCGACGGGCGCCTCGCGGGGGTGGGGGATCTCGCGTCGCTGCCACTCCTCGAGGGCGCGATCTCCGAGGCGTTGCGGCTCTATCCGCCGGTGTGGCTGATCTCGCGCAAGGCGACCGTCGACGACACGATCGAGGGCTACGCCGTGCCCGCGGGGACGCTCATCTGCGTCAGCCCCTACCTCCTGCATCGTCACCCCGGGTACTGGGACGAGCCCGAGCAGTTCGACCCGGCGCGCTTCGCCGGTGACGTCGAGCGGCCGGAATTCGCCTACATGCCGTTCAGCGGCGGCCCGCGGCGCTGTATCGGGGAGCGGCTCGCGCTGCTCGAGGCGCAGCTCGTCCTGGCCGTGCTCCGCCAGCGGGTGCGGATTCGCCTCGTCCCAGACCATCCCATCGAGGCCGAGGCGCTCGTCACCCTGCGGCCGAAGCACGGCCTGCTGGCCACGATCGAACGTGTCTGACTCCTACGATCCTCGCCGCGGTCTCGGTCTCGACGCCGAGGTGGCACGGCTCGAGGGGCAGGCCGCGCTTGCGTGGCCTGCCGAGCTCGAGCTGCTCCGCGGGTTGGGGTTGAAGGCCGGGGCACGCGTGCTCGACGCGGGCTGTGGCCCGGGCGCGCTGCTTGCGC
>CAIYXH010000282.1 GCA_903930195.1 uncultured Actinomycetes bacterium
CTATGCCGTGCGGGCCGCGCTGCCGCACATGCTCGGCCGCGACGGCGACGTGATCGCGCTCGCGTCCGAGGCCGGGCGCCGCGGCCTGCCGAACGAGGCCGTCTACTGCGCCTCGAAGTTCGGGCAGGTCGGCTTCACGCGGGCACTCGACCACGAGCTGCGCGAGCACGGCATCCGCTGCACGAACATCTGCCCGGGCGGCGTCGCCACCGACTTCGCGCTCGACGACGGCCGTGGCCGCTCGCACGAGGCCCTGCCGGGAATGATGACGGCGGAGGACGTGGCCGAGGTGGTCGTGTTCGCGCTCGAGCGGCCGCGGCACCTGCGGATCCTCGAGACTGCGCTGCGGCCGATCGGCGAGGGAGCTTGGGGATGAAGCCGGTCGTCTGGGGGATCCTCTCGACGGCGCACATCAACCGGCTCGTGATCCCGCCGGCGCACGCGTCGGGGAAGGTCGAGCTCGCCGCCGTCGCGAGCCGCGACCAGCCGAAGGCCGACGCGTACGCCGCCGAGTGGCAGATCCCGCGCGCCTACGGCACCTACGAGGCGCTCCTCGCCGACCCCGAGCTCGAGGCGGTCTACATCTCACTGCCGAACACCCTTCACTGCGACTGGTCGATTGCGGCGCTGCGGGCGGGGAAGCACGTCCTCTGCGAGAAGCCCCTCTCGCGGCATCCCGAAGACGTGGAGCGGGCGTTCGCCGTGGCCGAGGAGGAGGGGCGGATCCTCTCGGAGGCGTTCATGTACCGCCATAACCCTCAGGCGAAGCGGCTGCGCGCGCTCGTCGACGAGGGCGCGATCGGCGACCTGCGCGTCGTCCGCTCGACGTTCGGCTACTCGCTCTTCGACGAGGAGAACATCCGCCTGCGCCCAGACGTCGAGGGCGGCGCGTTGATGGACGTCGGCTGTTACTGCGTCAGCGGCGCGCGGCTCGTCGCAGGCGAGCCGGAGTCCGTCTACGGGTCGGCCTGGTTCGGCCCGAGCGGCACCGACTGGGTCTTCGCCGGGACGATGCGCTTCCCGGGCGACGTCATCGCGCAGTTCGACTGCGGCACGGCGCTGCCCAACCGCGACGAGCTCGAGGTGATCGGCAGTACGGGCTCGCTGTTCCTCGACGACCCGTGGCATGCGAAGACGCCGGTGATCGAGCTCCGCCGTGACGGCGGGGTGGAGCGGATCGAGGTCGACCCGGTCGACTCGTACGGCCTCGAGCTCGAGAACGTCAGCGAGGCGATCCGCGGCGAGGCAGAGCTGCTGCTGGGTCGCGACGACGCGCTGGGCCAGGCGCGGGCGCTGGAAGCGCTGCACCGCTCGGCGACGACGGGCCAGGCAGTCTCGCTCTAAGGGCCTGGCCCTAGGAGAGCTCGAGCTCTTCGGCGCTCTCGGGCGTGATCGCCCAGGCGCGGAGCTCGTGGCGGGCGAGGCCGTAGATCAGGAACGGCTTGCCCGCCCAGAGTCCGGAGAGCTCGCGGTCGGTCTTCGACGGGCGCGGCTCGGTCTCGGGATGGGAGTGGAAGACGGCGAGGTCGTAGCCCTCGTCCTCGAGGAACCAGACCTCCGGGTCGATCTCGAGCTCGTAGCGATACGGGGACTGGAGCTTGTTGTGGCCGCGGATGTAGCGCTCGGCGACGCCGTCGCGGAAGAGGATGACGCCGCAGCACTCGTTCGGCGCCTCGCTCTCGGCATGTGCGTGCAGCTCGGCGCGGATGGCGTCCGAGATCACCACCAGAGCGTCGTCTCCATCGACGTCTCGACGTCGTCGGCCTTCCAGAAGTCGGCCGAGAGGTACTTCCAGCCGCCGTCGGCGAGGATGCAGACGACGGTCGATCCTTCGGGAAGCTCGTTCGCGATCCGGCGCGCGACATGGACGACGCCGCCGGCCGAGACGCCCGCGAAGATCGCCTCCCGCTGGAGCAGCGCGTTCACCGCGGCGACGGACTCGGCGTTCGAGACGAGCAGCTTGCGGTCGAGCTGGGTGATGTCGAGGATCGGCGGGACGTAGCCGTCCTCGAGCGAGCGGAGGCCCATGATCGGGTCGCCGGGGAGGGGCTCGGCAGCGACCACCTGGATCTCGGGGAACGCTTCACGCAGCCGTCGGCCCGTGCCCATCAGCGTGCCGCCGGTGCCGAGCCCGGCGACGAGCGCGTCGACGCGCGGTAGGTCGCGTGCGATCTCGGCGCCCGTGCCGTCGTAATGGGCGAGGACGTTTGCCTCGTTCGCGTACTGGAAGAGCATCGTGTACCCGGGATCGGCGGCCGCCA
>CAIYXH010000283.1 GCA_903930195.1 uncultured Actinomycetes bacterium
ACGGAAGCTCCACCAGGCCGTGCGCCGCGACGATCAGCGGTTCGATCGCCTCCGGGTCGACCGCGACGACCTCGCCCGTCGCGAGCGCGACGAACTCCGCGTGGTCGACCGCGACTCCGGGTGCGTCGACGGTCGTCACCGCATCCCAGGCACGCGGACGCTGGATCCCGTGGACCCCGACCTCTTCCCACGCAGGCCTGACCTGCGAGCGTTGGTCGCCCTCCGCACCGTCGTTCCTGACGTCGTACGGCTCCACCCGCCCGAAGAGCCGCATCTCAGGCGTGATGCGTGGTTCTGCGGCGCGGTTCCGTGCGCCGCTTGGCGCGGTACCGGGCGATCTGACGGCAGAGCGTGTCGACGAGGGCGTCGATCGAGGTGTGGAAGTCGCCCGTCGCCGACCGGGCGCGGATGGTGGTTCCCTTCGCGTAGACCGTCGCCTCGACGATGTGGTCGTCGCGCTTCGAGTGGTTCCGCTCCTCGGAGAGCTCCACCTCCACCTGCGTCAAGCTCGAAAGCTGGGGTTCGAGCTTCGCGAGCTTGCGCTCTGCGTAGTCCCGGTCGCCGTCGCTGACCTTGACGTTCTTCCCTTTCACCTGGAGCTGCATCTGCACGTCCTCCTTCGGTGTCTGGCGGGCGGTTGTGTCCGCGTGATGGTGATCTCTACCCCGAGCCTAGCTCGATCGAACCCCGGACGGAAGCCGCCGGCCCGCGCCCCAGCGCGTCAGCGCAGGGTGCGCGCGAAGGTGACGACGTGCACCTCGCGCGCTCCGCCCGCCCGCAGTGCGGTCGCCGCGGCTGAAACCGTTGCACCGGTCGTGTAGACGTCGTCGACCAGGATCACCCGCGCCGGGACAGGCTCACGCCCAGGGATGACCCGGAACGCGCCGCGCACGTTCCTGCGCCGCTCCTCGCGGGCGAGGCCCGTCTGGCGTCCCACGGTGCGCGTCCGTTCGAGCAGCGGCCGCACCTCGAGCTCCCAGCGTCGTCCGAGGCCGCGAGCCAACCGCTCGGCCGGATGGTCGCCGCGGCGGACGCTTCGGTCCGCGTCGGCCGGGATATAGGTGATCAGGTCTGCCTCCGGCGCCGGCACAGCCTCGTCGACGAGCGCGGCGGCGATCGGCGCCAGCGGGCGGAGCCCGCGCTCCTTCCAGCCGTGAATGAACGGCCGTGCGGGACCGACGTAACCCACCGCCGCACGCGCGGAGGCGAAGGCGAGCCGGCGTCCCGCGCACTCCCGGCAGGAGTCGACCGGCCAGACAACCGGCGCGCCACAGCAGCGGCAGAGCGGAAGCCGCAGCGGCCGCAGATCGTCGGCGCAGCCGGCGCAGAAGCGCTCGCCCGATGCGCCACAGGCGACGCAGCGGATCGGGAGGAGAAGGTCGACAAGCCACGCGACCGACGGTAACCCCGAAGGTGTGACGTGTCTGTCACAGCTGTGTGACGATCACCGCCGGTCGGCGCGGACGGACCTCAGATGGCCGCGTCGTAGACCGCGCGCGGCGCCAGCCCGGCACGCGCACGAAAGCGGTTGTCGGCCTCGAGCAGCTGGCGACGATCGCCGATGTCGAGCCAGTCTTCCGCGAAGCGGAAGCCGTAGACCGGGTGCCGCTCCAGGAGCCAGAGCAGGAACGTCCCCGGCGGATCCGGCGGCAGCCCGTCGGCGAGGTAGCCGTCGATCAGGCCGAGATGCTCGGCCGAGAAGAGGTAGGTGGCCGTCGAGACGAGGTCGCTCTTCGGCACGTCCGGCTTCTCCTCGAGCGCCACGACGCGATCCTCCGCGTCGAGCTCGACGACCCCGTAGAGATAGGCAAGCGACGGATCGGCGAGCCGGTGCACCGCGATCGCGCTGCCGCCCTTCGCGCGCCAGAAGTCGAGGTATGCCTGCAGCGAGAACTCGAAGAGGTTGTCGGCGGCGATCACGAGGAGGTCGTCGCCGCCCAGGCCGCCGTTCTCGACCGCGAACTGCACGTCGCCGATCGCGCCGAGCCGATCCTCGTTCGAGGACGTGCCATCGTCGTGGACGACCACGTCGCGCTCGGCGCCCCACCGCGAGAAGGCACCCGCATAGACGGAGTTCGTGACGAGATGCACCTCGTCGATCTCGTCGGTCGCCTGGATCCGGTCGAGGATCCAGTCGATCATGGGCCGCCCGCCGACCGGGAGGAGCGGCTTGGCCGTCGTATCGGTCAGAGGACGAAGCCGCATGGCGTAGCCGGCCGCCAGCAGGAGCGCTTTCACCCCGCGACCGTAGCGAGAGGCGTGGATGGCGCGTCGCGGTTAGCGACCGGTGGACAAATGGCGTGCAGCGACTGTTGCTTCCGTGGCCAACCGGGACAGGACCGAAGTCCTGTCCCTCGAGGACTACGGCGCGGGGGTGCCTTCGCGCCCGTACGCGTCTTCGAGCCGCACGACGTCGTCGAGGTGCGGCGTCGAGACCTCGAGGATCGTCGTATCGTCGATCGCAGTCACACGATGGACGGTGCCCGGCGTGTAGTGGAAGGCGGCGCCGGCGCCGATCTCCTCGCTCGTGAGCGTGCCCTCGCCCTCGTGGCCGAGCTCGAGCGTGGCCCGGCCCGACTGGACGAGCCAGGACTCGTCCTTCTGCTCGTGGTACTGCAGCGACAGCGACTGTCCCGCCTTCACGAACAGCACCTTGCCGCAGTAGATGTCGGTGAGCGCCCAGATCAGCTCGGAGCCCCACGGCTTCTCGACCTTGCGGGGCTCGAAGGCCCACTCGGCGAAGGCAGTCATCGGCCTGATCCTACGCGAGCCACTCGGGATGGGCCGCGGAGTGCGCCGACGCGGCGGCGAGCTCCTTCGGCGTGTTCACCGTGAGCCAGAGGCCGTGGTGCCGGAAGCCGCGCAGGCTGCCTTCGTCGGCGAGCTCCGGGAACGTCGTCGACTCGTGGTCGCCGCGGTCGGGAAGACGCTCGATCGCCTCCTCCGAGAGCACGTACATGCCGCAGCTGACCCAGTACGGGATCTGCCCCGCCTCGCGGAAGCCGGTGACGACCTCCGAGCCGTCGGCGAGGTCGACGATCCCGAACGACGACTTCGGACGTGCGACGGTGATGGTCGCGACGCCGCCCGTCGCGCGGTGATGCGCGAGCTGGCCGACGAAGTCGACGGCGACGAGCTCGTCGCCGTTCATCGCATAGACGTCGCCGCTCTCCTCGCGCATCCGCGCGGCGTACTTGATCCCGCCGCCGCGCCCGAAGCGCTCCGGCTCCTCCGAGATCACGATCTCGGGCCCGTTGCCCGCAAGCTCCGTGGCGAAGAGCTCGCCTTGCCCGGCGGCGCACGCGATGATCACGCGGCTCACGCCCGCCTTGCCGAGCCGTGCGACCTGGTAGCCGAGAAGCGGCTTGCCGGCGATATCTGCAAGGGACTTGGGACGACCGCCGAGCGCATCCCCCATGCGCGTCGCCATCCCGCCCGCGAGGACGATGGCCTCCATCGGCTAGCGGGTGCCGGCGAGGACGGGTTCGCCGTCCGTCGTGACCGTGGGCCGACCGATGCCTTCGTAGGCGAACCCGTTCGCGCGCGCTTCGTCCGGATCGAGCAGGTTGCGGCCGTCGACGATCAGCGGGAACACCATCGCGTCGCGGATCTCGGGGCGTGCGAGGGTCTTCAGCTGCGCCCACTCGGTGACGATCACCGCAGCGTCGGCATCGGCGACGGCCGCCTCGATCGAGTCGACGATCTCGACGCCGCGCGGCAGGACGCTGCCGTCGGCGACCGGATCCCAGCCGCGTACCTCGGCGCCCTCTGCGAGCAGCCGGCTCGCGAGGACGATCGACGGCGCCTCGCGCATGTCGTCGGTGTCGGGCTTGAAGGCGAGGCCGAGCAGTGCGATCTTCTTGCCGCGCAGCGAGCCGAGGTGGCGCTGGAGCTTGCCGATCACGCGGCGCTTCTGCAGCTCGTTCACCTCGATCACGGCTGAGAGGAGCTGGAAGTGGTAGCCGGAGTTCGAGGCGAGCTGCTTGAGCGCGAGCGAGTCCTTCGGGAAGCAGGAGCCGCCGTAGCCGATGCCGGCGCGCAAGAAGTGCGGGCCGAGCCGACGGTCGAGGCCGACGCCCTCGGCGACGCTGACGACGTCGGCGCCGGTTGCCTCGCAGACGTTCGCGATCTCGTTGATGAACGAGATCCGCGTCATCAGGAAGGCGTTCGCCGCCAGCTTGATCATCTCGGCCGAGTTGACGTCGGCGCGCACGATCGGCGCGTCGATCTTGGCGTAGAGCGCCGCAACCGCTGCACCATCGGCCTCCTCGAAGGCGCCGACGACGACGCGGTCGGGCTCCATGAAGTCACGGACGGCGTTCCCCTCGGCGAGGAACTCGGGGTTCGAGGCGTAGCCGACGTGGCCAAGGCCACGGACGTCGAGCCCGTGACGCACCTTGTCGCCCGTCCCGACCGGCACCGTCGACTTCATCACGACGATCGGGTGGCCCGAGAGCTCGGGAAGCTCGTCGATGACCGTCCAGACCCGTGAGAGGTCGGCGTCGCCCGAGTGAGTCGGCGGCGTGTCGACGCAGATGAAGAGGAACTCGCACTTGGCGATCTCGTTCACGTCGAGCGTGAAGGTCAGCCGTTCGCGGTTGCGCTCGAGGAGCTCCGGCACGTCGGCCTCGTGGAACGGCACCGCGCCGCTCTTGAGCGCGTCGATCTTCGCCGGTACGACGTCGCGGATCACGACCTCGTGTCCGAGCTCCGCGAAGCACGCGCCGGTCACCAGACCGACCCAGCCCGCCCCGAAGATGCCTACCTGCGCCACGGCCGCAATCTACTTGACGGAAGCGAGTGGCTTCAGGCCCTTCGCAATCGCGATCATCGTCTTCGGCGAGAGGTCGTCGAGCAGCGTGTTCACGACCCAGTACGTCGAGTCCCCGGAGCGCAGCACGATCATGTGCAGGTTCGACCCGTTCCAGTACTCGTCGAACTCCCGGCCGCCGAAGTCGTGGTGGAAGCTCTTGTCGTCGAGGATCGGCGGATCGGGCATG
>CAIYXH010000284.1 GCA_903930195.1 uncultured Actinomycetes bacterium
CCCCCGACCGTACGCAGGCACTCGAGCGGATCGGCCGCGTCAGGGGTGTTCGCGGCGAGCGCCGCGGCCACGGTCGCGCGCTTGCGCTCGACGCCCTGGGCGTCGAGGCCCGTGCCGCGGCCGCAGACCGCCTCGGGGGGCAGCCCGGTCAGCGCGGCGAGGAGCGTCGAGGCGACGGTCGTGTTGCCGATCCCGATTTCGCCGACGAGCACCAGGTCGTGCTCCTGCGCGGCGCCCACAGCGAGCTCGTGACCCACGGCGATCGCGTCGCGCAGCTGGTCGTCGGTGAGTGCGGCACCTTCGGTGATGTCGGCGCTGCCGTCGGCGACGCGCCGGTCGACGCAGTCGGAAAGCTGCGGCCCCGCGAGCCCGACATCGACGACGCTGAGCTCGCTCGCGGACGCGCGGCTGAGCACGCCGATCGCGGTCTCCCCGCGCGCTGCGGCAGCCGCGACCTGCGCGCTGACGCGCGAGGGGAAGAGGCTCACGCCCCGCGTCGCGACGCCGTGGTCGGCCGCGAACACGAGCGTCGATGCGCGCAGCGTGGTCGGCGGCGGCGCGCCGGTGGCTGCAGCCCAGCGCTCGAGCAGCGTCTCGAGCGTGCCGAGGCTCCCCGCCGGCTTGACGAGCTCGTCGGAGGCGTCGCGCAGCCGGATCCCGGCGGCCGCGTCGGCAGGACGAACGCCCTTGGTGAAGTGCTGCCACCACTCCGGGCGCACAACTGTCGCTGGAGTGTCGGCCGCCGACACGAGATCGAGCTCGTCACCCTCGCGCGATCCCTCCCACCGTTCGGCGTGGACGACGTCGGCGAGCGGTCGCCGCTGCTCCCAGCCCGCAGCCTCGAGCCCCGGACGCACCGGCCGCTCGTCCGGGTAGCCGATGCAGAGCCAGGCGACGGGGATGACGTCGGCCGGCAGGCCGAGTAGGTCACGCACGTCGTCCTCGCGGTAGAACGAGACCCAGCCGACGCCGACGCCCTCTGCCCGCGCGGCGAGCCAGAGGTTCTGGATCGCGAGGCAGGTGCTGTAGATGTCCGTATCGCGGATCGTGTGGCGCCCGAGGATCTCCTGGTCGCCCTGCTCGCGCGAGCAGCAGACGCAGACGCTGACCGGGGCCTCGCGGATGCCTTCGATCTTGAGGTCGAGGTACTGCCGCGCGCGCTCGTCGAAGTGCTCGGCCTGGATCAGCCGCTCCCGCTGCGCGATCGCCTGCATCGCGGCTTTCGTCTCCTCGTTGCGGATCGTGATGAACCGCCACGGCTGCATCAGCCCGACCGACGGCGCCGTGTGGCCCGCCTCGAGGAGGCGCGCGAGAAGCGTGTCGTCGACCGGATCCGGCCGGAAGCGGCGAATGTCACGGCGCTCCTCGATCGCGCGCCAGACGCCGGCGAGCTGCTCGTCGGCAAAGCGCCAGCCGTCGGGGCGTGCGTCGCGCTCACGCGCGCGGGAGTCGTCGAACCCCTCAGGAAGCCGCGGCCGTGCGAATTGATCCGCCGTCACGCGACGCACGCTAGCGCCGGACGGTGATGAGGAGGCTGTGTGGAGACCGGCCGCGTTTCGTAAGGGTTCCGGTCGACAGGTGTGGCAACGGCCTGCGCGGGCAACACCCGCTGGGTAACCCTGATCGACTAGGAGGGATCAGCATGAGCGCTTTTGACCGCCCCACGGTCAGGCGAAGCTTTGCCTGCCTCGGGCTTGCAGCTGTCTTCGCGTTGTCGGCGGTATCCGTCGCCGCCGCCCGCCAGACGGCTGCGCCGACGAACACGAACATCCCCACGGTGAGCGGCACGGCACGCGTGGGCGAGCAGCTCACGGCGTCGACCGGCACGTGGACGAACGATCCGACCGGGTACGCCTACCAGTGGCAGCAGTGCGATGCGAGCGGCAGCGCCTGCGGCCCGATCCAGGACGCGACCGCCCGTGTCTTCGGCGTCCGCACGACCGACGTCGGCCACACGCTGCGCGTGATGGTCACGGCCACGAACTCGAGCGGCTCCGCGAGCTCGACGTCGGTGCCGACCGCCGTCGTGACCGCGGATACCACCACGACGACCACGACCGGCACCACGACGACCACGACCACGACGCCGACCACCACGACGATGCCGGTCACGACCGTCGCCCGCAACCACGCGCCGACGATCTCGTTCGTCTCGTTCAAGCGGGTCGACATCCGCGTCTACGTCCGCTTCCGGCTCTGTGACGACTCGGCGAAGAAGGTGACCGTGATCGCCCGCGACGTGCATCCGGGCAAGGCCACGTACACCCGCCGGTTCCCGATCGCCGGGCTGCCGTGCCGCACGATCGCCCGCGACTGGGTACTCGCGCCGCGGTTCCGCCACGGCAAGTACACCGTGACGCTCCGTGCAGTGGACTCGCTCGGCGCAAGCAGCCGGACGATCTCCCGCACGCGCACGTACCGGTAGCTCTCTCGTGGTGGGGCGGGGCCGGTCGGCTCCGCCCCACCCGGCGCTGTAGATTCGCGCGATGAGCGACACGCCGGTCACGCGAATCAACGTCTGGTCGGGCCCGCGAAACGTCTCGACGGCGCTGATGTACTCGTTCCGGCAGCGGGCCGACACGCGAGTCTTCGACGAGCCGCTGTACGCCCATTACCTCGCGACGACCACGGCGAGAAGCGAGCACCCGATGAACGACGAGGTCTTGGCGTCGATGTCGCCGGACGCGGAAGTGGTCGCGGAGACCGTGATCTTCGGGCCGACGGACCGGCCCGTCCTCTTCTTCAAGCAGATGGCGCACCACTGGGTCGCCGGTGTTCCCGACCGGGTGCTGAGCGACTGCTTCAACGCGCTCCTGATCCGCGATCCGCGCGAGGTACTGACGACGGTCGTGCACCAGCTGCCGCAGCCGACGATGACCGACATCGGCATCGCGCGGCAGCTCGACCTGCTGCACGCGCTGCGCGGCTTCGGTCAAGATCCGCCGGTGATCGACGCCAAGCGGCTGCAGAACGATCCAGAGACGGTGTTGAGGAAGCTCTGCGACCGAGCGGGCATCGGCTGGGATCCGGCGATGCTCTCCTGGCCCGCCGGCGCGAAGCCCGAAGACGGCGTCTGGGCGCCGGCCTGGTACTCCAACGCGCACACGACCACCGGCTTTCTGCCGCACCGCCCGAAGACCGAGCCGCTGCCCGACCATGTCGCAGCGCTCGCGGACGAGGCGTCCGGCATCTACGACGAGCTGCTCGAGCTGGCGCTCTGATGGATCCGTACCGCGCCGACGAGCTGCCCGATCCCCGCAACGCGTCGATCCTCGTGCACGTCGGCGGCCGCCTCGTGCCGCGCGCGGAGGCGACGGTGTCGGTGTTCGACTCGGTCGTGCAGGGCGGCGACGCCGTCTGGGAAGGGCTGCGCGCCTACGACGGCCGGATCTTCGCCCTCGACGCCCACCTCGACCGCCTGTTCGACTCGGCGAAGGCGCTCGCGTTCCGCAACGTCCCTTCGCGCCACGAGGTGGAGGCGGCGGTGCTCGAGACCTTCCGCGCGAACGGCATGTACGACCAGGCGCACGCGCGGCTGACGCTCACCCGCGGCCCGAAGGTCACCTCGGGCATGAGCCCCACCTGGAACCGCGCCGGCTGCACGCTGATCGTGCTCGCCGAGTGGAAGCCGCCCGTCTTCGGCAGCGGCGGCCTGCGGCTGATCTCGTCGGCGATCCGCCGCAACTCGCCGTCGACGCTCGACTCGAAGATCCACCACAACAACCTGCTGAACAACATCCTCGCCAAGATCGAGGCCGACTTCGCAGGGGCGGACGACGCGGTGATGCTCGACCTGAACGGCTTCGTCGCCGAGACGAACGCCACGAACCTCTTCGGGGTGCGCGGCCAACGTGTGTTCACGCCGTCGGCAGATGCGTGCCTCCCGGGCATCACCCGCGGCATCGTCCTCGGACTCGCGCGAGACGCCGGCTACGAGGTTGCGGAGCGCAACGTGTCGCTCACGGAGCTCTACACGGCCGACGAGGTCTTCACGACCGGGACGATGGGCGAGCTGGCTCCGGTGTTCGAGATCGACGGACGCGTTGTCGGTTCAGACGTGGTGAGTCCGGTCACCCAGGATCTCCAGATCCGCTTCGCGTCACTGGCCGCGACGACAGGCGCTCCGATCGCTCGCTGAAGCCGAGGCCGTCGGGCCGCGGGCGGACGCGCTCGACGCCCGATGCTCACCCGAAGATGACCGCTTCGATGCAATCGTCTCGTTGATGTTCCGCCGCATGAGGCATCATCCAAATCGATGTCATTTACGTCGCCGTACTACTGGGGCACGGTGGTTCTCGGGATAGGCGTATTGACTTCGGCGGTCTCGCACGTCATGCGCCGGCACCCCGAGCGCTATCGCGGATACCGATTGGCCATCGTGATCTATGTCCTCACGTTGTGCGTCTTCGGCACGCTCTTCGCCCAGCCCTACTACTTCAGCACAGAGCCTGGCTGGCCGGCGGTCTGGGTGGCGTTCCCGTGGCGTGCCGTCGTCGGCTTCTTGATGATCTTCGTCGCCGGTCATGTACTTGGCGGCCTCCACGCGGAGAGATTCCGACGCGACAACGGTCTTCCCACGAAGAGGGCGCCGCATCCCCCGAGACAGATGACCGCTGCGGAACGTCGCGCGGCCGAGGTCTACGACGACGCATGGCAGATCCAGGACAGAGAACGTAATCGCCGCCTCGGTACCGGGCCGCGCTGGTGATCCCGCACGATCGTGCGGGGCGCATCCGGCGAGTGCCATTTCCCCGGCCGGGCGAACGACTGACCGACGCAGCACCACCTCCCACGAAGGGGGCGGAGAGCTTGCCACCGGCCGTCGAGTCCTCCCTTGAAACCGTAGGCGATGTCTGGCGCTTCCTCGGCACCGAGATCGGGATGACGATTGGTGGGCGCGTCGCACTCGTCGTGGTCGCTGTTCTCGGCGCCGTGGCGACCATCGTCGGTGTCGGAGCCGACATCGTGACGGACTCCGACCACGGTGGTCAGAGGGCAGCTGTGCTGTGCATCTTCTGCCTGATCGGTTTGGCGGGACTCCTCGGCGTGGCGTTCGGATGCGACGCCCTCTACCGTGGTGCGCGCTGGGGGTTTCGGACAGCCCGCATTCGGCTTCGCGATCGCTGAGAGGATCTCGTCCACGTCAGCATGTCGGCGCCGGCTCGCCATCTCCCGATCCGAACGCGGGCTTACTGTGGTAGAAGCTCCCTCATGAGTAAGCCTGGCGCCACGCAATGAGCGTCG
>CAIYXH010000285.1 GCA_903930195.1 uncultured Actinomycetes bacterium
AGCTCCGGGTTGACGACGGTCGCGCCGCCGAGGTCGTAGATGCCGGCGTTCCGCTCCTGGCAGACGACGACCACCTCGTGCCCGGCGCGGCTCCACTCCTTCGCGAGCGCCCGCGAGTAGACGTTCGAGCCCGTGCCGCCGAGCAGGTATCCGTGCCAGAGCAGGATCCTCACGGGCGAGAGGCTACGTCAGATGAAAGTAGAGCGCGTGCAGCAGATCGACTGCGGGATTCGAGGTGTGCACGGTGACGTCGGAGGGGACGTCGAGCAACGCCTCGGAGTAGTTGAAGAGGATCTTGACACCGGCCTCGACGAGATCGTCGGCCGCCTGCTGCGCGGCGGGAGCGGGCACGGCGAGCACCCCGACCAGGATGTTCCGGTCGCGGATGACCTCCTTGAGGAAGCGGTAGTCGATCACGTCAACGCTTCCGACCTTGCGGCCGATCTTGCTCTCGTCGGTCTCGAAGACCGCGGCGATCGAGATGCCGTGCTCGCCGAAGATCGAGGAGCCGCCGATCGCCTGGCCGAGCCGGCCGGCGCCGACGAGCGCGATGTTGTGCTGGCCCTGGGTGCGCAGGATGCGGCGGATCTCGTCGAGCAGCCCGTCGATCGAGTAGCCGACGCCGCGCTTGCCGAACTTGCCGAACTTCGAGAGATCGCGGCGGATCTGCGTCGCGTTGACGTTCGTGTAGTCGGCGATCTCCTGCGACGAGATCCTGTCCTTGCCCATCTTCTTCGCCTGCGTCAGCACCTGCAGGTAGCGCGAGAGACGGGCGGCGACGCCGACGCCGACGCGGTTTTCAGGACGGCTAAGCTCGGCACTTTGCAACATGCACATGCATTGTGGCAGAAACGCTCCACGACAGGGATCGGGAGGTCACAAAGTCCCCTCTACCCGGCGACTTTGTGACGCAGCTTCGCCGCGTCGACGCGGTAGACGGAGACCTGTTCGCCGTCGACCTCGACGACCGGGAGCCACTCGCGGTAGCGCTGCTCGAGCTCGGGCACGCCGGTGATGTCGACCTCCTCGACCTCGAGCCCGAGCTCCGCCACCAAGGGCGCGAGATCGTCGCGCGCGCGGTCGCAGAGGTGGCAGTCGCGGGCCGTGTAGAGCGTGACGGCGCGGCTCACGGGTAGAGCCCGCGGATCAGGCTCGCCTCGGCGACCCGCTCCACGGCGAGGCCGTACGCGGCGAGCCGCAGCGGCATCCCGTCGTGCTCGTGGCGCGCCCAGGTCTCGGCGAAGGCGCCGCTGACGATCTCCTTCAGCCGACGGTTGACCTCCTCTTCCTTCCAGAAGAGCTCCTGCAGCCCCTGCACCCACTCGAAGTACGAGACGACGACGCCGCCCGCATTCGCGAGGACATCGGGCAGGACGAGCACACCGTTCCCCTGGAGGATCTCGTCGGCCTCGGGCGTCGTCGGACCGTTCGCGCCCTCGACGACGAGCTTCGCGCGGACGCGGTCGGCGTTCTCCCGCGTCAGCACCTGCTCGAGCGCACAGGGCGCGAGCACGTCGCAGTCGAGCGCGAGCAGCTCCTCGTTCGTGATCCGCTCGCCGCCGAAGTCGACGAGCGTGCCGCCGGCGCGACCGTGCGCACGCGCCGCGGCGATATCGACGCCCGATGCGTCGTAGATGCCGCCGCTGACATCCGAGATCGCGACGATCGTCGCGCCCAGACCGGAGGCCAGCTCGGCGAACGCGCCGCCGACGTTGCCGAAGCCCTGGACGGCGATCCGCTTCCCCTCGAGCGCGGCGCCCTGGCGGCCGAGCGCCTCCTGCAGGCAGAAGAGCACGCCGCGTCCGGTCGCCTCCTCACGCCCGAGCGAGCCGCCGACCGCGAGCGGCTTGCCGGTGACGACGCTGAGGACCGAGTGGCCCTGGTTCATCGAGAACGTGTCGAAGATCCACGCCATCACCGCGGGCGTCGTACCGACGTCGGGGGCCGGGATGTCCTTCTCGGGGCCGATCTCGTTGACGATCTCGGAGGTGAAGCGGCGCGTCATCCGCTCGAGCTCGCCGAGCGACAGCTCCCGTGGATCGCAGACCACCGCGCCCTTCGCGCCGCCGAACGGCAGGTTCATCAGCGCGCACTTCCAGGTCATCCACATCGCGAGTGCCTTGACCTCGTCGAGCGTCGCGGCCGGGTGGTAGCGGATGCCGCCCTTCGACGGGCCGCGCGCGACGTTGTGCGTGACGCGCCAGCCCGTGAAGACGTTGACCGAGCCGTCGTCCATCGTCGTCGGGATCGCGACCTCGACGGCCTTCTTGCACTCCCCGAGGACGGCGACGATGTCGTCGTCGAGGCCGATGGTGTCGGCCACCTTCCGGAGCTGTGCCTGCGCCAGCCGGAAGGGGTTCTCCTTCAGGTGGCTCTCGGCTTCGACCGCCACGTCGGGACTCTAGTTACGAGGTCGAGAACGCGTCGAGCGCGAGGTAGGCGCCCGGCTCGAGCGCTGCGGTGTACCGCGCGGCCGACGCGATCATCGCGGCGTTGTCGGTGCAGAGCGGCAGCGGTGCCGCAACCGCGTCCGGGAGTGCTGCCCGCAGCTCGGAGTTCGCGGCGACGCCGCCGACGATCGCGACCCGGTCGGCGCCGGTGGCCTCGATCCGCTCGACGAGAGCCCGGACGATTGCCCGCTGGTAGCTCGCGGCCAGATCGGCCCGCCGCGCGTCGGTCTCGGCCTCGCCGAGGTCCCGCACCGCGTAGAGGAGCGCCGTCTTGAGACCGGAGAACGAGAAGTCGAGCCCGTCGAGCCGGGCCACCGGGAACGCGAACGCGGTGGGATCTCCCTCGCGCGCGAGCCGGTCGATCTCGGCGCCGCCGGGATACGGGAGACCGAGGAGCCGCGCGCCCTTGTCGAACGCCTCGCCGGCCGCGTCGTCGAGCGTCGTCCCGAGCACGCGCACGCCCTCCCAGCTGCGCTCCCGCACGTCGAGGAGGAGCGTGTGGCCTCCGCTCGCGAGCAGGCATGTGAACGGCGGCTCCAGGTCGAGCGGCTGGAGATAGAGCGAGGACACGTGGCCATGGAGGTGATTGACGGCGGCAAGCGGCAGCCCACGTCCCCAGGCGATCGCCTTTGCGGCGGCCACGCCGACGAGCAGCGCGCCGATCAGCCCCGGGCCTGCGGTGACGGCGATGGTCTCGACGTCGTCGAGCGACGCGCCCGCTTCGTCGAGCGCAGCGGTCACAACCGGCTCGAGCAGCTCGAAGTGCCGCCGCGAGGCGATCTCGGGCACCACGCCGCCGTAGAGGGCGTGAAGGTCGGCCTGCGACGCGACGACGTTCGCGCGGATCTCGCCGCCGGCGGTGACGAGCGCGGCCGAGGTCTCGTCGCACGACGTCTCGAGGCCCAGGATCACGTCTCGTCGGAGAGGTACTCCCGCCACATGATCACGGCGTCCTCGCGATTGTCGGTGTAGTACCCGCGACGGATCCCGCGCTTCTCGAAGCCGAGCCGCTCGTACAGGTCGAGCGCGCCCTCGTTCGAGATCCGCACCTCGAGCGTGTAGCCGCGCTGGCGGTTGCTCTCGGTGAGCTCGAAGATCCGCTGCAGGAGCTGCGTGGCGATGCCGCGCCGCTGGTAGTCGGGGTCGACCGCGACGTTCATGATGTGCCACGCGTCGACGTAGCGCGAGCTGATCGTGTAGCCGACGAGACGCTCGCCCTCGAACGCGCCGACGCAGACCGACGTACTCTTCGCGAGCTCCGACGCGAACATCGAGCGCGACCACGGGGTGCGATAGGCACGGCGCTCGATCGTCTCGATCGCCGTCAGATCGGTGGGCGCGAGCCGCCTGACCTCGATCGCGAGCGCCGTCATCGCGCCGCCACCGGCAGGGCGTCGGGAGCCCGGACGTAGAGCGGCTCGAGCGCCGAGGCCGCGCCGAACCGGCCGGCGTGCGTGACGAGCAGCTCGGCGCGCGGCAGGTGTGCCGCGTCGTCGTCGGCCGGGATGGAAGCGCCTGCGGCCTCGAAGAGCGCGCGGTGGCGCAGGGCGCCGTCGCCGACGAGCGTCTCCCCGGCGACGTGCAGCTCCTCGGGCCTCAGCGCGCGTGCCTCTCCGTCGACCGCGACGAAGACCTCGCCGCGGCGTGCGTCGATCACCGCGCGACCTCCCGCGAAGGCCTGAAGCGAGACGGCGCCCGCTGCCGGGACGCCGAGCGCGATCCCGAGGCCGCGCGCCGTGGCCAGGCCGATCCGGATCGAGGTGAAGCTGCCCGGGCCGAGGCCGACGACGAGGCCATCGAGCGCTGCGGGTCCGAGTCCCGCCTCGGCGAGCAGCTCGTCGGCGGCGGCCAGCACCGCGCGGGCCTCGGTCAGCCGCGTGCCGACGACCTCGCCGTCGCGCAGGAGCGCGCAGGCGGTGCGGGTCGTGGCGGTGTCAAAGGCGAAGATCGTGCGCATGGTCGATGCGGATCGTGCGGTGCGTCGCGTCGACGTGCCCGAGGGCGACGGTGGCACGCGGGGCGGGAAGCCACGCGGCGCCGTGCTCGGGCCACTCGACGAAGGCAATGGTGCCAGCGAAGTAGGGCTCGAAGTCC
>CAIYXH010000286.1 GCA_903930195.1 uncultured Actinomycetes bacterium
CGCCCTCGACCGTCGCCGTGTGGGCGACGCGCCGCGCGCCCGTGCCGTTGCGCGCCATCGTCCAGAGGTCGCCGGCGCGGACGAACGCGAGATGGGTGCCGCCCGGCGACCACGTCGCCTCCTGGGCGTCGTGGACGAGCAGCCGGCGGTGCGTCCCGTTCGTGGACACCGTCCAGAGGTTGCGCGCGACGCCGTAGACGATCGTGCCGCCGTTCGGGGCCCAGGCCGGCCGCGTCACGCGGGTCTGGGGCGGCGTCAGCCGTGTCGGCGTCCCGCCGGCAGCGGCGACGACATACAGCGCGGCCCCGTCGACAAAGACGATGCGCGTCCCGTCGGCCGACCAGGACGGCGAGACCGCGGCTCCGTGTCCGCGGGTGACGAGCCGCAGGCCCGTGCCGGTGGGAGAGCTGACCCAGATCCCGCCGTTCGCGAACGCGAGCTCCTTGCCGTTCGGCGACCAGGCGGGATCGAGCGGGGCGTCGCTCGCGGTCGGGCGATAGATCCGGCGAAGGCCGGTGCCGCTCGGGCTCACCGTCGCGATCGCCGTCGGGTCGCAGCAGGCGACGAAGGCGATCCTGCCGTTGCGATACGGCCCACCGGCGGCGGCCGCGCCGGCCAGAGAGAGTGCAACGACAACAAAGAGCGTGGCTGTACGCGCCATGCCTGGGAGTATCATCGGCGCGATGACGCGTCGGGGGCGGCGAATCACCGCGATTGTGGGCTTCGGCCTGCTCGCGCTCGTCGTCGAGCTGACGGGGCGCAGCATCATCGTGCGGCTCGACCGCGTCCTGCACGTCGCCCCGCTCGCGACGCCGACCGACAGCCTCTACCCGTTCGCGCTCGCGTGCGTGCGCGCGCTCGCGGCCGTCGCTGTGGCGATCATCGCCTGGCGGATCGTGAAGGTGCGCTCCACCGCGTCAGCCGGGGGACGGCTCCTCGGCGGGCTCGGCCACAGGCCGCGTGAGGTTCCGCGGCTGCGGCTCTCGCTCTCGCCGCGGCTCTGGCTCGCCTCGTTCATCGCGACGACGGTCTGGTTCCTGATCCAGAACGACGCCGGACGGATCTCGAACGGCAGCTGGCCGCTCCTCGGCCCGTGGCTCCACACTTACGCCCTACCGGTCTTCGCCCTGCTCTCGGCGCTCCTCGCGCTCGCCTGGGGTGCCGTGCGCACCTGGTTCGTCGAGGTCGAGAGCTACGTCGAGGAGACCTACCGCCACGCCCGTACGCTCCTGCGCCTGCGGGCCGTGTCGCGCCGTCGTGCCCGTCCCTCCGGGGATCGCGCACCGCGGCATCTCTTCGGGCTCGCGTTCGAGTCGCGCCCGCCTCCCTGCGCCATCTGACCGCGCGACACCTCGGGCTCTCCCGGGTGAGGTCGCGCCGGAATGATTGTGCGATCAAGCAGATGGACAAGAGGGAGTAAGAGAGATGTCGGTCGACAGCATCGGAATGGAGTCGAGGAGAGTCGGGGCCGCCACGGCGCGGCGGACGCTGCGCATGCGCGCGATCGGTTCGCTCGGCCCGCTCACCGTGATCGCCGCGATCGGCTGGGCGTTGCTCCAGCCGTACCGGCTCACCATCCTCCACCCGCATCACCAGGGCTTTTGGTGGCTTGTGATCGAGCCGCCGCTCCTCGTCGCAGCCGCCGGGATCTTCTTCGCGCTCGCCGTCGCGCGGCCGCTCCTCGCCGACCTCGAGGAGGCCGATGGAACCGCGCGCTGAGATGGTGCACTGGCTCTTCGGGATGGGTCTGCTCGTGCTTGGGCTGATCATGCTCGCCGAGGTCGTCGTCGGCCAGGAGGTCTGGCGGCAGCGGGCCTGGCGCGTCTACCTCTGGCCCGGGATCGCCTTCGGTCTCGGCGTGCTGATGTGGCCGGTGATGGCGTTCTTCACGAACTCGGCGATCCACATGGTCGCGCACGGCTCGTGGGCCGAGGCACTGATGACGATGGGCGGAGCCGAGCTCGGCCTCGCGAAGGGGAAGCTGCACAGCCGCTGGTGGAAGCTCGCCGCGCCGATCGGCATCGCC
>CAIYXH010000287.1 GCA_903930195.1 uncultured Actinomycetes bacterium
CGCCCCGCGCCAGCGCCAGGTGATCGTGCTCCGCTACGGCCTCGGCGACGTCGAGCCCCGGACGCTCGAGCAGATCGGTGCGACCCTCTCGGTGACGCGCGAACGCGTCCGGCAGCTCGAACGCGAGGCGCTCGAGCAGCTCGCGGTGCTGCACGAACGAGCTCAAAGCATGTGAACGGCGGCGAAGCTGCCGAATTCGCCGACGGTGCGTCCGTCGCCGCGCCTAGGATGGCCCTCATGTGCGGTATTGCGGGATACAGCCTTTCATCTCGTAGCCAGGTGGACCGAACCCTGGCCGCACAGGCGCTCCTGGCCTCGATCGCCGAGCGCGGCGCGGACGCCGTCGGCTACGCGCACCGCGACGGTACGCGTACCGATGCCGCGGTCGTCAAGCAGCGCAGCTCGGCCTCGCAGCTCCTCGACCGGCTGGCAGTTCCGCAGGAGGCGACCCAGGTGCTCGTCCACGTCCGGGACTACACCAAGGGCCATCCGTCGATCGCCGCGAACAACCACCCTGTCCGGCACGGGCCCGTCGTCGGGATCCACAACGGGATCATCACGAACGACGAGTCGCTGCTCGAGCCGCATGCCTGCGCGCGGGTCGAGCCCGAGATGACGGTCGACTCCGAGGCGATCTTTGCCGTCGCAGCGCACAGCCGCAGCGACGCGCGCGCACTCGAGGCGCTCGAAGGCGCGATGGCGGCCGCCTGGCTCGACGCACGCGAGCCCGACCGGCTCTACCTGGCCCGCAGCGTCGGGCGCCCTCTGTGGCTCGGCAGCTGCCGGGACGGCGTCTTCTTCGCCTCGACCGAGCACGCGCTGCAGATGGTCGAGCGCTTCTGCGGCCTCGAGCTACGGCGGGAGGAGCTCGGCGAGGGCCGGCTCGTCGCGCTCGCCGGAGCGCGCACCGTCCAGAGCGACCGCTTCAGCCCTGCCCGCTACGTCGAGAGCGACCCCCTCCCCGCCGTGCGTGCGCCGCACGAGCGCGAGGCCTGCCTCAGCCGCCTCGATCGCTGCCGCGGCCTAGCGAGGGGCTGTCCCCGGTCTTTGGGGGCTGTCCCTCGCTTGATCTGCGAACCGACCCTGTCGAGCCGATACCCGGGACAGCGCCCTGCGGGGGCAGCCCCTCGACGCGCTACGAGACGGAGCCGTCGGCTTCGACGGTGAAGCCGCCCTCGACAAGCCGGCGGCGAATGAGGAACTGGAATGTCGCCCAGGCACCGCGCCGCGCGTCGAAGAGCCGGTAGACCTGCCACTCCGTCAGCATCGAGCTGTCCTCGCGGCGCGCCTCCGACCATTCCGCGAACTTCGGCAGCCGGCCGATGCGGCGGGCGAACGTCGCGCCCTGCTCGACGGCGCGTTCGAGCTTCTCCTCGCCGACGGCGACGTCGTAGCCGGCCTCGCGCAGTGCCGCCGTCAGGGAGCCGAAGGTGTGCCAGAAGAGCGACTTCGACGGCATGCGGCCGCGCCGCTCGTCGAGGTCGCGGGCCGTCGGCATCCGGCCGAGCTCGTCTCCGAGCCCGCGCAGCACGTCGATCAGCTCCTCGCGGGTCGCGAAGCGCCGCGGCACGAGCCCGGCGGCCCGCTTCGCCGCGTTCCAGCTGCCGAAGTGCTCGACGACCGTCTGCGGGTGCAGCTTCGTCCCCGTGTCCGCCTCGAACTCCTTCATCGTCGGCGACCGGCCGAGCCGGCCGGCGGATGCGCGCAGCTCGGCGAGGATCTGCTCGTCCGAGTAGCGCTTGCGCATGGCGCTGCGGAACGACGCGAGCTCGTCCGGATCGATGTCCGCGAGCGCGGCGAAGCGAGGTTTCTCGGCCACGCAATAATGGTAGAGCGCATTGGAAAGAACGCAAATGCAGTCGAGCGCGGGTAGGCTCTGTCGATGCTGCTGGCGCTCGAGCTGACCGCTGCCCGCGCGATCGGCGCGCTCTCGCGCCTCGCCGGCCGCGGCGGCGGGACCACGCTCCCGGGGAAGCTGCTGGCGACGGTCGACCCGGGCCTCGTCGGACGGCTTGCCGCCCGGCTTCCGCAGGGCACGGCCGTGTTCTCGGCGACGAACGGGAAGACGACCACGACCGCCATGCTCGCCTCGATGCTGGAGCCTCTCCCCCTGGCCTGGAACAACGCCGGCGCGAACCTCGTCTCGGGCGTGGCCTCGGCACTCCTCGCCTCCCGGGCCGCCG